>CP063375.1:2142500-2358333 GCA_022813675.1 Deferribacteraceae bacterium V6Fe1
TACGCCTACAAACATCCTAAAGTTTTCAGTAATAGCAAGCTTTTCCACAGACAAAGTATACAAATACCCGAGAGTAAAAGAGCCAACCACATTCACCAATAATGTCCCGTAAGGAAAACTTGAAGAAAGTAAAAGGTTCGTATACTTTGAAGAAAAATATCTTAAAATTGCACCGAAAAAGCCACCCATACCAATTATAAAAATTTTCATCTTTACACCTTTATTTAAAATGTATATAAAATAACCATGAGCAAATATCAACTTATAATACTTATATCACTTTTTGCATTCTCAATAAATATCCCTTTCGGAATACTGAGAGCGAAATATAAAAAATATTCGCTCGGATGGTTTCTATGCATCCACGCACCAATCCCTTTAGTCGCAGGAATAAGAATCTTCTCCAAAGTCTCCCTATATTTTATCCCCATTTTCCTTGCTGTTTCAATCTTAGGACAAATTGCAGGGGGTAAATTTAACAAAACTATTTAATCTTTCTTGCCTTGACTATAAATGCACTGTGATTATAAATCCACATTTCCGGCCTGACGGATAGTCCGTCTACCTTCCAAGGCCTTTTTATTAGCTCGAAAGTTTCTATATCATCAAAATAACCGGTTTCCTTTAAAGTATCAACATAGGTTTTCACTTGCAAAACCGTAGGAATGTAAGAGACTATCATTCCACCATCGATAAGTCCTGTTTTACAATGTTTTAACACATGCCATGGCTCTGGCAAATCTAAAATAATCCTATCAAAACAGCCTTCAAACCCGTCATATATATTGGATATAACAATATCATGATTGTCAACTTCGCCCAAAAAATTATGAATAAAGTTTTTAGATTGCAAAGCAAAATCCTCTCTGACTTCAATAGAAGTCAACCTTCCTCTACCACCCAAAGCTCTTAAAAGAGCGATTGACAAAGCCCCCTGCCCTATACCTGATTCCAAAACATTTAAACCTGGATAAATATCGGCATACATAAGTATCATTGCAGTGTCTTTCGGATATATTATCTGTGCATTTCTTTTAATTTTCATCACATAGTCTATATAGGTCGGTTTAAAAACCCTGTATTCTTCCCCCTTACTTGCCTTAACAAGACCGCCGTTTCCTGCATTGATAATTTCCGCGTGATCGATAAATCCGTATTGACTTGAAAACCTTGCACCCTCTTTCAAGGTAATCATATATTTTCTTGCCTTTTTATCGCTTAATATTACCAAGTCACCATAATTTAAAATATCCATATTCACCATCCCATTTTTTGCCTTTATAATATTCATTCCCGATAATAGCAATAAAATCTTAGTTGTTAAAACATTAGTTTTTTGTTACTTTTATACTAAATACCTATGAGGTTAACAATTATGTTCAGACTTTTGCTACTTTTTATAATTTTAGTTCCGCAGTTGATTTATGCAAAAGAAAATATAATCGTTTTTCATGCAGGAAGCTTGAGTGTCCCCTTCTCTATGTTAGAAAAAGAGTTTGAAAAAAATAACCTACAATTTGACGTAATTAGAGAAGCTTCCGGCAGCAGAGTGTGTGCCAGAAAAATATCCGAGCTTAAAAAGCCTGCAGATATAGTTGCAGTTGCGGATTATTCTGTCATAGACAATCTCTTAATACCAGAATATGCCAAATTTAACGTGCATTTTGCCACAAACGAAATGGTAATAGCCTACACTGCCAAATCCAAATACAGTGAAAACATAGACAGCAACAATTGGTACAATATCTTATTGAAAGATAATGTAAAAGTGGGGCACTCAAACCCTAATTTGGACCCTTGCGGCTACAGAAGTATTTTAGTGGTTAAGTTGGCTGAAAAATATTATAAAATCAACAATTACTACAATCAGCTTCTGAATTACGGAGATAGTTACGAAAACGGAGAAGAAAACCGTTCAAAAATTATAGTAAGGCCAAAAGAAACAGATTTGTTGGGACTTCTTGAGTCAGGAATAATTGACTATCTGTTTATTTACAAGTCGGTTGCCATACAACATAATTTGAAGTATGTAAAATTGCCAAATGAAATTGCCCTCAATGATATTAATTTTTCAGACTTTTACAGCACTGTTAATTTTAATATCACCGGAAGCAAGCCGGGCCATTTTATTACGGTAACAGGAAAACCAATTGTGTATGGCATAACCATACCTGAAGACCATAAAATTTATCCCAATAACAAAAAAGGGGCAATTAAGTTTCTAAATTTCATACTGTCTGAAGACGGACGAAAGATTATGGAAAACTCCGGACAAAACCCTATATATCCTCCTTTAGTTACAGGAAATATAATCAAAAATGAGTAATTTTTTAATTTTAAATAATATATCTTATAAAATTGGGAGTTTTAGCTTATTTATTGGTAACTTAGAAATTTATGAAAATGAATATTTTGTAATCCTTGGCAAAACAGGAAGCGGTAAAACAACACTCCTTGAAGCCATAGCCGGCTTAATCAAAATTAATAGCGGAAAAACACTTTTCAAAAATCAAGACATTACAAACTACCCACCGGAAAAAAGGTATTTTTCCATTGTATACCAAGACTATGCACTTTTTCCAAATATGACGGTCAAGGAGAATATTCTCTTTTCTTCAAAATATGCAAAAATAGATAATAAGTTATTTGGAGAATTGATAGATTTTTTAAAGATAAAAAATATTTTGAATAGGAATATCCAAAAGCTCAGCGGTGGAGAAAAACAACGGGTCGCCCTTGCGAGGGCTTTATTATACAGGCCAAAAATTCTTCTGCTTGATGAGCCACTTAATGCTATTGACCCGGTATTTAAATATGAAATAATGGATTATTTAAAGCAACTTATCCCAAGATTTGGGATCACAGTTGTGCATGTAACCCATAATTTTAGGGAAGCCCTTTACCTCGCCGACAAGATAGGGGTCATCGATAATGGCTCAATACTGGAGTATAATGATAAAGATATCATATTTAACTCACCTACTTATAAAGAAACAGCAAAATTTCTTGGATTCAAGAATATTCTGCCTGCCAACATATTAGGGTTTAAAGACCAAAAAATATTTACAATCAATCCTACAAAAATATTGATAGAGCCTTACTCTGCAGATTATACACTTGATTGCGAAATTAAAGAGATATTAAACTATACCGACCATTTTAAAATTTACCTTTCATACAAAGGGGAAAAAATATTTACAAAATGCTCAAATCTAAACTTATCTTCTTATAAGAAAAGTGTAAGAATTGGCTTCAACAACAGCGATATTGTTTTCTTAAGGGAAAAAAATGAAAAATAGAGAAATATATAAAGTAATTTTTTATCTCCTCAGCGGATTTTTGATTTTATTTTTTAGTTACCCTATAGCCAAGCTGATATACAATGCGGGGCTTTTAAATATTTTCAAAACGCTGCTTGAAAAAGAAGTCTACAGCTCTATCGGTTTGACTTTTTATATATCTTTATATGCAGTAATTATAACTTTTATTACCGGAATCCCTCTTGCCTATATTTTGGCAAGGTATAATTTTTGGGGGAAATCTTTCATAGAAGCTGTTATAGATTTGCCCACCATGATACCTCACACTGCAGCCGGAATAGCAATACTATTAGCCTACAACAACACGTTTTTAAATAACTACTTTAACATACGCATAATCGACAGCCGAATAGGAATAATGTTTGCCATGATGTTTTTATCTTCACCATATCTTATAAATGGTGCCAAAGAAGGATTTAGAAAAGTTGACATAAAGTTAGAAAATGCTGCAAGAACGCTTGGAGCAAGTTGGTTTTCTGCTTTTTTAAGAGTAGTAATACCCAATGCCAGACATGAAATAATAAATGGTATGTTAATGATGTGGGCAAGAGGTATAGGTGAATTCGGGGCAATTGTAATCATTGCATATCATCCCATGGTAGCCCCAGTATTAATATATGACAGATTTAACAACTTCGGGCTACAATACTCCGCCCCGGTTGCAGCAGCAATGATTTTAGCCTCATTAAGCATCTTTATAGCAGTACGCACAATTAATAAAAAGACTAATATGGATACTTAAATATTTACAAATTTATTAAAAATTGATAAAATTGCGCATCAGGAGAATATTTATGTTGGAAATCTTAATAGCAGATGATGATAAAGATGCTCAAAATCTACTCGGCTTATACATAAACAAACTTGGATTTAAAGTGCATTATGCATCTAATGGTATAGATGCTCTTAATAAGATAAACGAATTAAATATATCCATTGCCTTGCTTGACTGGATGATGCCAGGAATGAGCGGAATAGAGATTACACAAAAAATACGAGAATCTAAAATCGACAGATACATTTATATCATTATGGTTACAGGAAAATCTGAAAAAGATGACACGATTGAAGCACTCCATAACGGCGTTGATGATTATATAGTAAAACCTTTTACGTTCCAAGAGCTAAAAGTCAGGATTTTTGCTGCAGAAAGAATAATAAAATTAGAAAACAAACTAAAAAATGCTTACAACAAATTGTATAATGAAAGTATCCATGATGTGTTGACCGGAGTTTTAAACAGAAAAGCTCTAATGGAAAGAATAGACGACTACAACAATAAGAATAAGTCTCTTGGCATCATTATGATTGATATTGATAACTTTAAAGTTATCAATGATACTTACGGCCATCTTGTTGGTGACCAAATATTAAAAGAATTTACTGCCATAATCTCAAATACTATCAGAAAGTCAGACTTTGTTGGAAGATATGGTGGAGAAGAATTTTTAGCTGTTATTCCTGACTTGGATGTAGATGAAGTCAAAGCAATTGCTGAAAGGATAAGAAAAAACATAGAATCAGAAATATTTCACATTGGTTCACTAAGTCTCAAGATAACAGCAAGTCTTGGGGTATATGTTCTAACAGAAAAATCTAAAATTGAAGACGCCATTAAATTAGCTGACGATGCATTGTATGAAGCTAAAAAATCTGGGAAAAACAGAGTAATTGTTCATTAATGGCACATTTATTGCATAAAGTAAATTATGAATATTATTCAAGATGTTACAGTAGTTGGTTGTAGTATTCACCCTATTACACCCAACTATATAATTTGTTCTTTTTGGCTCACAGATAATAACACCGGCTCTACCAGTATGTTTTTAATTGAAAAAAAACAATTTATAAATTTGACCAACTTTCACACAATTAGCAAAAAAACTGAGGTCAGTTATAAGTGTGTATATTGCAGCAATAGCAAATGTATGGTAAAAAATTCATCGAGTTTTGACGCATGCTTAAACAAAATATTCTACTCTCCAAGAAAATATGAAAGGGTAGAAACTAATTTAAAAGGTCTTATTAAAACCAATCTGCAAGAATATGACAGCCAAGATATTATTATAAAAGATATTAGCCTCGGTGGAATAAAATGTATCCTTACCAATCAAGATGTAAGCCTTAATGTTGGAGAAAATGTTTATATCACGCTATGTACATGTGGCTTTACCGAAGAGTGTGTTTGTAAAAAATGCTTTAATTTAAAAACATTACTTGATACTGTGCTTGAAGGAGTAGTCGTTTGGAATATTGGCACGATGTATGGAATTGCTCTCGACCATACTAACAAAAATAGCTATAAACTAAACGAGATATTGGAAAAAATTTAATTATAATTTTCCACATTTACTTATAAGAATCACTTACTTTATTATCTATAGCCACCCAAATAAAATTTAATTTCGCACGCCTCAATACAACAGCCTATTAAATATAATTTGTATCATCATAAGAGCTACTAACAGATTAGTCTGCACGTTGGACTCGCGGCAGTTATACTAACATCATGGTATTTTTTGATATTTTTAAATCAAGTTAAATAACAAAAATCAATTTCAAATAGCTACTTTACTGTTCAAAACAACTCTAATTGCGCTATTGATTATATTTGAAATATTAACAGAATCGATATTACTAATAATATCATTATATTCATTTTCCGTTAAAGTTAAAAAAACTTCCACAAGTGCAGGGTCAAAATATGAGCCGGAATAAGACTTAATAACATCCATGGCTTCATTAAAATTGTAAGCCTTTTTATAAGGTCTCTCAGACACAAGTGCATCAAAAACATCTATAATACTAAAAATTCTCGCAATAAATGGAATCTCCCCGCCCTTGAGTCCATGAATATAACCTGTCCCATCCCATTTTTCATGGTGGTACAAAATTAAATCTTTTACCGTAGATAAGACCTCGTCACTCTCCACCAACTTATAGCCCATCAACACGTGTTTTTGCACTATCTTCCTCTCAAAGTCCGACAATGCCTCATTTTTCAAAATAATACTATCAGGAACACTTATCTTTCCTATATCATGTAAATAGGCTCCTATAACAATCTGGCCAGTTTCATAACTGTTTAACTTTAACTTATTTGCAATATTTAACGATATCAGCGCGACTCTTTCAGCATGCCCTTCAGTTTCAACATCTTTCATTTCAAGTACTTTTGACAGACTCTTAATACTATTGGAATAAGAAATGCCCAATTTATCATAGGAAACTTTCAGCTTGTTATCAAAATTATCAAGGGTTTTAATTGCATTTTTGAACTCTCTATAAAGAATTACATACACTATAAAAGGTATAAGTGAAGCAAAAAGAATAACTGCAAACGTTTGAGGTCCAAGTAAAAATAATTTTGGAGCCACCGTATAATACTCAGCAACGGCCACAACTTTACCGCTTTTGGTAATCGGGATATATGTTTCAAGTAATAAGCCCTTATCCGAAAGGTAGTAGTTTTCATTTTTGCCGGGTTTTACATATTCACTTATTATTTTATTTTTCTTAATCGATTCTATAAGCTCTTCGTTGATAAATTTTCTACCGATGAAAGATTTGTTGGCAAAGCTATATAATATTTTATTACCAACCCATATCCTAAAGTCAACTATATCCCCATAATTATACAAATCATTAATGCTATCCTCAATTAAAGGGTAATTCGGTTTAAACTCCCCCTTCTCATCCATTATGTTAGCTAATTCAAGACGAGTCAATTTATCAAGCCTTTCAATAATTTTGTGTTTATTACCACTTAATTCTACAAAATATACTATTACTGGCAATACCATTAAGAATAATATGGTAAAAGACAATACAAATACAAACGTTCTCCTATAGAAGCGTTTTTGTAACTTGTTAACAAATTCGCTCATTACAACATGCCACCGTCATGAAAATGACATCTTATACAGTAACCACCGTTGTACACAAAGCTACGATGAGGTGATTTATGACCTGAAAAACTCTTACCTGTGTGACAAGTCCCATAACAAAAATTCTCAAAATTGACATTACTGACAAGTATTGTGGTCTTCAATGTCCTGCTGGCGTTCTTAGTATCAAAAGGTGCTCCCCCACTAATATTCCAATTTACATCTTTCACCATGGCCATATAATTACCGGAATGTATATCATGGCACGCAAGACAAGGAATGGATTTTGAGCCATGTTTATCGTTAGAAAATCTTGTCAAAACTATTGGTGCCCTATTTGTAGCAGTGCTTACAGTCAAATCGCTTCTATTGGCAGGATTTTGCGCATATGAACCATCGTGACACTTTAAGCAAAACTCATTTATTCTGTATACCTTTTTCCAATAACTACTTGTGCCTGTGTAGCTAATATTTTGTGTAGGAGTAAAAGGTTGTAATGTATCCGGGTCAACAAGGCTCTCTATGGTAGTAGTGGTCAAATCATCAGCTTGCACCCCATGAGGGCCATGACAGTTTATACACTCCATGTGGGTGCTATTACCTGACTGTGCAGTAGATACTACGTCATGAGATTTATTATAATATCTGAAATTGTTTGGATTGGTATCTTTAAACTTCCCTTCATGACAGCCATAGTTTGTGCCTGATTTGCTACAAGTCACATTATTATACCCGGGGGAAGCATATGTACCTACTGCAGTGTCCGTAACACTTTCAATATTTTTACCTGTCCCGTTTGGCACAGGAGCTACGGCTAAGTTTCCGCTTGAGCCATGACACACAAAGCATAGGTTTTCTTCATTGCCCCTTAATAACTGAGAAGTCTGCGAGTTAGTAATCATATCTTTGGCATTATGTGCTTTATGGCAGTTTCCACAGGAATAGTTTGATGAAATAGGTGAATTGGTAATAGCCTGATTATGGACGGAATTTGTAAATGTCAGTGTCCCGGTTTTTTTATCATGACAAGCCGTACAAAGCGCAAGCTTGTCAGCATTTCTTAAAAAATATTCTGCTTCAGTGTGCGGATCATGGCAAGTGGTGCACTCTATCTTATTGTTTTGTAGTTTTATAAAGCTTGGCAAACTGAGTGGTGACTTTAGCTGTGTATCAGAAGAAGCAAGCGCACTGTCATACACAAAAGAAATGGGATGATCGTCCATCAAATTTGTCCCGAGGTTAGCTCCGCCTGTAATAGTAGTATTTAAATCACTAATTGAGCCGTTATAAATAGCATTAAGTGCAATTGTACCATCATGACAAGACAAACAAAGCCTTGAATTACCTGTAGGCTGACCGGGACTTGCATTTAATGTATTGGATGTATATGTTGTATAAACGGCATTGCTCAACTCTCTATTCCACAGAGGTGCAAATGTTAACGCATTATGAGGTGTATGACAAAAAATACATACTCTGTCCTCAGTGCCTGACTTTATCGTCCCGGGGCCGGATTTAGACAAATTATGCTTTGTATTTTGAACACCGGCATAAACAACCATAGCAAAAAGCATAATCATAAAGAATAAGCATAATTTTTTCATACCTTACCTCCGGAAATTAAAATGCAAATTATATACCATTTATTCATAAGACTTATATTTTTTAACTCTCGAATTAAAAAGATCAGCTATATAAATTTCATCTTCATAACAATAAATTCTTTCAGGCATATAAAATTCATCATCATGAGAGCCATTCTTCCCTATGAAAAACAATAAATCTCCATTTATGCTAAAAATTTGGAAATTATCAAAATCGGTATCTGTAATATAAATCCTTTTATATTTGTCTATGCATATCCCTTTGGGCTTGGAAAAATAACCTGGACTGTTCCCTATGCTTCCAAAACTTCCCAATAATTTTCCATTATAGTCAAATTTTAAAACTCTAAAATTCATGGAGTCAAGTATAAATAAAATCTTTTCATCAGGGATTAAATCAATATCAATGGGAAAATTCATTTCATAATTAAACTCTTTTAATATATTCCCGCTAAAATCAGTCTCCAAAATATTATTTCTTTCCTTATCACTTATAAATATCACATGGTTTTTACGATCAACTTTAATAGATGTAGGTTTTTTTACAGGAATATCAAAAAAAGATATCTTTTCTGTAATAACATTATATTTAAAAATCTTGCCCAAATCCGAATCAATAATATAAAGGTCATTATCATCAAAATCCAGATCAACAATAGACTTTAAGTAAGTAGAATTAAACTCCTTAATTGTTTTTAGCCTAAAATTGTTTTTATCAAAAACATACAAAGTACCAAACATTATATCACTTACAGCAACATAATTGTTATTCGCTGCAACTGCAAAAGGCCTATACAAAACAGGCACCCCGTCATAACCGTAACCAAAAAATTTTTTGAAAAAGCTATAATTTTCCTCTAACTTGTTACCGTCAATAATTTCAACCAAGGATACTTTAGGGTTGGTTATATCCGGATAAAAGTAATCTAAAAAGTTTGCAGTACTCGTTTCTTTATGAGCACAGCCACTAATTATTAACAGTATTATCAAAAATTTTGACATTAAACGTGTCATCAGCCTTCTCCATAATCTCAGCATATCTTTTTTTAAATATGCTATTATACATAATCCTTTTTATCTCCTCTTTTACCTCTTGAAACGGTATTATCTCAGCAGGCAACTCTTCTTTCACATGAACGATTAAGAAACCAAAAATATTTTTATATGGGCCGCCATATTGACCCTGCTCCAATTTTTCAATATCTCGAATCGGATAGTTTTTAGAAAATCTATAAACTCTTTCCTCTTTCGGATATTTTTTGTCAGAACATTCTTTAAGTGCCGATTTATCACCATTTTGCAGTCTTTGCTTTATCTCTGAGGCAAACTTTTCTTTCTCTTTCATCTCTTCGGGTTTTAAGTTTCTTGCATCAGCCTCAATTAGACAATTCTCGACAAACCAAGATGAGCCGAGGTTAAACATATCTTTGTTATTATTGTAATAATCCAAAAGCTGATTATTCGGTATATCAGTAGACTCAATGGCTTCTTTCAAGGCATTTTTCACATTTAAATCAATATGGGTTAACAAAAGATCTTTCTCAGTTATATTGTTTTGAGCCAATGCTTCGTTAAATTCATTATCGCTTTTAAACCTCTTTCTAATATCTTTAATCACATTATTGGCTTTTTCCTCTGCCTTTTTATAGATAGCAGGTTCATTTTTTTGTAAATATAAGTTCAGTTTTCTTGATTCAACGGCAGCTTTAAAAGCGTCTTTCCAATAATCAGCCTTATTAAGGCTTGCTCCATGAAATTTACCTATGGGCAAAACGGTATTAACAAAGCTGTTAACTTCAAACTGTGTAATAGAAGTATTATCAACTGTGGCTACAATATCACTCGCAAAAACACTAACACTAATTGCGAGACTTATAATAATAGTCAAAATTCTTACTAATCTTAAAATACACAACATCTTCAGTTCTCCTTATGTCGTTTTCAACAGTTATATTCTTTCGGTAGCCAATTGCAAGTCTAAATACCCTTGTGTAATATTTGGCAATAAATTCGTAATCGTCCCCTTTGTTGCTACTTTTATCCAGCTCCTTTTCATATGAAAATATACTTTCCAACCTAGTTGTAGGCTGATATGTAAGTTTAAATTTAAAATAATCATCATTTTTAAAGCTACCAAGGGAGTCATCTCTATCCCTTTCAAAACCAAACTCAGCAATCAAGTAAGGTGAAACAGTGGGAAAATATTTATATTTTATCAGCTTGATATTTGCGCTATAAGTTTCAACACTCTGCTCATAATCATAAGCTCTATACTTCAACTCACCAATTATATTACGAGCATTGAGCTGGTAATTTAAATCTCTAATTGTATTTTTGGTCTTTTCAGAGCTATTTGTATATTCATATATTTCTTTAGAATAAAATGCCCTGAGGCTATTTACTTTATAATTTAATAAAAGCTCAATGCTATTTAACGTCTTGGTATAATTATTTTCTTCTTTTTCTTTGGAATATAACGGGAAAAAAGAAAACTTTCCGTTTTTCCCAAGGACTTCACTATAAAGCATAAACTCATACTTATCCCTCTTTTCATAGCCATTACCATTTCGTGTCTGATATTTACTATTAATGTAAAACTTTTTGTTTAAGGTGTAGTAACCATCTTTTGACTCAAAAAGCAATTCGTCATAAAACTCATTGTCATAATCATTATGGCTATACCTGAGAGTTTTATCAAAAATGTAGATATAAGGTCTAATCTCAAATCTATCCTCTGCACTAAAAATATACTCGTCATTATAGTCAAGGTTTCCTCTCGGATCGTCAGTAACAGTATAGTTATAACTAATGTAATTAATATCCATCCTGTTTTTGAAATATTCTGACCAATTAAGAAAATAGCCTGTGCTTCCTCCGACTATTTTTCTTTCATAACTTCCTAAGCTTAGATTATTAATACTAAATTCGAGGTCATTGGCATCACCCGAATTCACATTGATAACACCGTCAATAGTACTGCCAAAGCTAATTGTATACTGTCCGCCAGAATTTAATACTATTTGCCCTAAAACGGCGTTTGAACCATCTATATTTATTCCTGTCAAATCAATGGTTACCGAACCATTGCCTGTATTTGAAATTAATATACTACCGCTCCCTTTAAGTCCGGAAGACAATAAATTAGAAATTTCACTATAATTATATGTATTATCAATATCGCTTAAATATACCTTTTCTTTACCAACAGAAACCTTAATATAAGCAGGTAAATCAACTGTGTTATAATTATATGCGAAATCATAAAAATAACCTTCTTTTATGTCATTGGTATATTTACCTTCATCATACTTGTAGGAAAAATTATTCTTTAATGAATTTACCCCTTTCTCATAGCCAAGGTCAGCAAATAAATGTCGGCTTTTATAATAACCGCCTTTGTAAAACTCTTTAATTTTTTCACCATACCCACCAATCTTGAAATTTCCAAGCTTATAATTTACAGAATTTCCGAAAACATCAACAAAACCAAGTTTGTATACATCTTTCTCTTCATTATCTGAGCTATATACATAATCTTTTTTATTAGACTCGTAATAAATGTCAAAAATATTCTTGATACCCGCACCTGTAGATAGATTTGTTTCATTTTTAAGGTAGCTGGCATTGTCAGTAGTATTTTTATAATCATAAACAGTATAATTTGACATGAGAGTCAAGTTGCCAGGCTTGAAAAAATAATAATTCGTAGTAGAACTTTTTTGATAATCACCCAATGATTTAATTATCCCTTCCAATTCGCTGACATCAGCATTTATTTTAGAAAGAGAATTGAAATATAGGTCGTTATCAATCTTAGTTTCTTTATTTGCATAATGCTCGAATGACATAGAAACTTTATATTTCGGGATATTAAATCTCAACTTACTTTTTACGTTATAAAATGTGTCAGATTCACTATCTGATTTGTAAAAAGGGGTCCTAATTCTCATATCATCATTATAAAAACCTAAATCATATTTATTAACCTTTGCATCAAGATCGATACTACCTAAACGTCTACCATAAAAATCACGATTAAATGAGGTCTCTAAAAACAAATTATCTAATTGGTTTGACTCTGTTTTTTGGGTTTGATTATCAGAGTATCCATATTGCTGCAATTGCAAATCGTATCCCGCATTTAAATACAAATGACCGGCAAAAAGAACACCATTTGCGAATAAAAAAAATGTTATAATTAAAAATAAAATATAAAATCTATTTGTCATGACAATCACTGCAAAGGCTATTTAACCCATCTCTCAACAATTTGTCTTTTTTTCCATGAGGGTCGTGACAAGTAGCACATTCAACATTATTGTTAGAAAATAAAGGTAACTTATCCGATACTTTTTTATTTATCACAGCAATATTCTTTTTAACATTTTTGGCGGTATCAATAGAAACCGAAAAGGGGTGAAGATTATTATGATTTATATAATCGGGATGACAGGAAAGACACACTTCAGTTATCTTTTCAATACTTTTAACATTTTCCTTAAATTCCTTCACATTTAGTGTCGGAGATGCATATGTATAAGTCTTACTTTTACCCCAAAAAGCATCTATATTATACGATTTTCTTATCTTATGACAATACTTACAATATTGCTTGCCTTCGTCATCACTCTTACCCATAAAAGTAAACCTATGAGAATTTGATACTGCAAAACAAGTTGCAGAAAACATCAAAAAGATCACAAAAATATACCTACAACTATTCCCCATAAAATAAACCTTGTTAATTATTTTTAACTAAATCAATGTCTATTCGTATAAAAAAACTCTATAATCAATATCTATAAATAAGTTATTATGCAGTATAATATTAAACTCAGAAATCCTTCTTACTTTAAAAAATCCATACATCATCACACCCCCAATTCTCAAAAACCTCATTTAGTCGAGTGGCAATCAGCACAAAATGTCTTAAGATCAGTTGTCCTTAGTAACTTATTATATGGGATTGCAACTTCACGTGATATATTCCCATAAAATTTATAAAACAGCATATCTGTCCCTGCCGGACCTTTTTTATGTGGATCATGGCAGGTTATACACTCAACCTTGCCACTTACAAGCTTATAACTGCCGCTTGCACCGATAACAATACCACTATTTACATTGTTACTGAGGCCTGAGTCTTTATTATAATCATACACTATACCAATAGGGTGATTCGCTTTGCTGTAATCTATCTCTAACTTACCCATAGGAAAACTTCCAAAATAACTTTCGGTAAACCCTGTCGATTCTGACATCCCGTCATGACAAGCCATACAGGCTTCTGATGATGGGTTAATAGATGCATCTTGAATATTATCAAGAGTATTGGTAGGGCTAGTATATGCCGAATATGCCGCACCATCATCATATTTATTTACATCGTTCCACAAAGGTATTTTAGTCCCTGCATTATGAGGCTTATGGCAAGGAGCACATGGACTAATATCAGCACCGTCAACCCTCGAAAAATTATGCGGGCTTGTATGACCATCAGGAGTAAAATTATGACAGTTATATGTTGAACAACTTGACGCATATAAATAGCCGGAAGTTAATAGAAAAAAGGAAATTACAAGGAATTTGAATTTAATTTTACACATATCCCACCTCATGATTAATAGCTTATCAAGGCGGGGTAAAATACCCCGCCAAAAAAAGCTATTAATTTTTATGACAAGTCTGACAAAGAGTTGTCCTGGCAGCCCTTAAGAAGTCTCCATTAGTATCGTTATGAGGGTCATGGCAAGTTGCACATTCCAATGTATCAGAGTTTGTCCCATAAAATTTAAATCCGGCTGATTTAACGGTGGTAAGAGCCACAAGAGCAGTATTAGTACCTGCATCATCATACTTTATTGCTACCGGGTGCTGACCTTGAGCCTTATTAGTGTAATCTAATGCCAAACCGGTAGTAATACTTGCCTTTACAGGTGCAGCAGTAGAAAAGTCAACATTAACAGACTCAACCATACCATCGTGACAAGCCATACAAGCTTGTGAAACATTACCCAAAGTACTTCCAGGTGTTTGATTCAAAGCATCTGTTGGAGACGAATACGCAGCATAAGTAGTATCATCAAACTTGTTTGAATCATTCCACAAAGGGATTAATGTACCTGCATTGTGAGGTTTGTGACAACCTGAACATGCAGTAGTACCGTAATTATTGCCTGCACTTGAGAAGTCGTGTGCAGTCCCCGCAACCGCTGCAAAAAGCATGGTTGGTAAAGCCAATAAAGCTAACAACATTAAAAGTTTTTTCATAAATACCTCCTGTCTGTTTTATGAAACAAATTTGTCGAATTACTTATAGCATTAACCGTGCCAACAATTGTCATTTTTTTTATGAACCATTACCTACTTTAATAATCTAACGTATCGCACTATATAAAGGTGGTTCACTTATTTTCATACCAAGCTTGTAAGATTTTTTGGCTTGACAGAAAATTGATCACTTATTATTGATACAAACTGTATACAAAATACAATATTTTGACACAGTGATGGTACACTTTTGACACACTTTTGAAACAGATTTGAAACATTAACAATAAAAGATTGGACAACGACACAAATCGATACTAATTTTCAGTTTAACAGAGAACTGCCCGAAGCTATTTAATGCCGTGCCTATCCAGCATTCTATATAGTGTAGATCTGCTAATTCCCAAAGCTTCAGCTACTTTGACCTTATTGCCATTATAATCATCAAGGGCTTTTATTAAGGCATTCTTATCGACAAGTACATTCTCTGCCTTGTCAATTGGACAGAGATTGAGGTCTGTTTTTAAAATAACACCGCTATCCTTTGCTTTTACTATTGCATTTCGTATAACATTTTCAAGCTCTCTTATATTCCCCGGGAAATCATATTTTAAAAGGCACTTTTCAGCCTCTTTAGAGAGCTTCAATATTTCATCACCTTCAGCATACTTTTTAAGAAAATAATTGGCAAGAGGGAGGATATCCAATTTTCTTTCCCTCAAAGGAGGCAGCTTGATCTCAGCAACCTTTAATCTAAAATATAAATCCTTCCTAAATTTGCCATCTTTAACTTTATTTTCAAGATTCACATTTGTTGCAAAAATATATCTCACGTTGAGCTTAATCTCCTTCTTACCACCCACTCTTCTGATGGTATTCTCTTGTAAAACCCTTAACAGTTTTACTTGGATATCAAGCTCAAGATCACCTATTTCATCTAAAAACAGTGTCCCATTGTTTGCAAGCTCAAAATAACCTTTTTTATCTTTATCAGCTCCGGTAAATGCACCCTTCTCATATCCAAAAAGTTCTGACTCCAAAAGAGATGCCGGAATAGCATTGCAGTTTACGGCAAAAAACTCATTATTTTTTCTATTGCTGTACTTGTGAATTAAATTGGCAATCACTTCTTTACCTGTCCCGCTCTCTCCCAATATTAATACCGGCATTTCACTTTTTGCAATCTTAGCCAACTCCTTCAATATTTGCACAAAGTTAGGAGAATTGGCTATAATTTCGTCTTTATTTTCTGTTTCTGTGTTGTTATTGTTTTCTACCGAAATTGCAGCCTCTTGCCTCTTTTCATAATTTTCAATTATTCTTTTTAAATCTTTAATTTTGAAAGGCTTGCTCAAATATTCATAAGCCCCCTCTTGTATTGACTTTATTGTCAGTTCGCTTGTACCAAAGGCAGTTATTAATATAAAAATAGCATCGTTACCTTCACTTTTTATCCTTCTGAGAAGCTCAAGTCCGTCAAGCTCATTCATAACAAAGTCACATATTATAACGTCAAATTTTTCCTTTTTTAATATATCGTAGGCGTGTATTCCATCATAAGCGACTTTAACATCATAGTCTTTTTGAAGCCCCATTTTAATTATTTCTCTTGAGTTTTTGTCGTCATCAACCACTAACACTTTAAGCTTCATAATAATTAACCGGTATCCTTATCCCAAAAGTTGTATTTTTATTGTTTGATTCAAAGTATATTTCACCCTTTAAAGCCTCTGCCAACTCTTTACAAACGGATAATCCGAGGCCGGTACCTTTGCCGGTTTTTTTGGTGGAAAAAAACGGATTAAATATTTTATCAATAACCTCTTTCGGCACACCTTTCCCATTGTCTGTTACCGAGATATCCACGATTGGCTTCTTGATTATAGATTTTACTTCAATTTGACCATTATCAGCTCCAATACTATCAGCTGAATTTTTTATAAAATTAAAAAGTATCTGCTCTATAAATCCCCTATCAGAAACGATGTCATAATCTGATGTAGAATAAGTAATTTTAATATTGTCAGAAATTGTAAAAGATATATCCTGAATCAAATTCTCTATCAGCACTTTCAAGTTAAACTCTTCTATATTTGGGTCAGGTTTTTTTGAGGCATAAAGATAATTTTTGATTATAGTCTTCATTTTAGATGTCTGTCTTACAATACTTTCTGCCCTTTCTTTTACAAACTCATCTTCATACATTTCAAGCAATAAATCAGCGTTGCCCAAAATAACGTGAATAGGCGTGCCAAGCTCGTGAGCCATTTTAGATGCAAATTGACCAAGTAGTGAAATTTTTTCAAGCTGATTAACTTTTTCATTAAGAGCAATTTCACGTTCTTCAATTTTTTTCACGACCAAATACAGCATAAAAATATATGCTATAAAACCTAAAAGAGTAAATATGGAAGCCCTCACTCTGACATGATTAATATTATGTATTACATTGGTAGCATTTTTATAAACTTCCATTACCCCTTTTATTTCGCCGGAAAAGACAACTGGTATATAAATTTCTTGTACATATTCAACATTTTTTATATTCATGAGATAATGAGCGCTTTCAACTTTGTCTATATGTTTAATCTCATAAAAATTTTCCCCTTTTAAAGCTATCTTCAGCCCTTCACTTTCATTATTCAAGCTTAATAACTGCTTTGAATTTTTTACAGCTAATCGCTTACCTTTATTATCATAAACTACAATATCAATTAATTCCGGTTCAAAATCAAGACTGTTAAAAAGTGTAGAAAAGTCAATATACTCATTCCATAAATTTCTATATACATAAAGACTTGTCTTACTCATTAATATATTTCTAAACTTTGCATCAAAAGATTCCTGATCACTTTTAATAATAAAATTTTTAAAATCTTGATAAATCATAATATTCATAAGAATCAGCAATCCGAAAACAATAGTTACAGTAGTAATAAGAAATTTCTGTGTCAAAGATATCCTGTCAAAGAAATACGCTAACCTGCCAATTATACTTTTAATCAATCTACCACCTAAGCATAGGCTCTTCAACCGTCATATTTTTTCGAGCTTTCTTGTATATATCACTCAAATATTGAAAAACAACCAATCTTCTATTCGGTGCATCAAGCACATATATCCTATCCTTTGAATCAATAATTATATCTTTGGGATTGTTAAATCCCCCCAAATATACAGACGGCTTCTGATCGCCCATATAGTATAAAAATGTTCCATCCTGACCATATATTTTAAACCCATTTGAAGCGATGTCAACTATATATATGTGCCCTTCAGAGTCAAAAGCGATTCCGTTAGGAAAATTTAGCGCCCACAAATTATCCCCCGGCTCGAGTAAATCTTTTATAAGATTACCATCTTTATCATAAATAAAAACCTTACCGACAAATTTTGAAACAGCAAAAATTCTCCCGGTGCCATTTTCAACAGCCAAAGCAACAGGTGCAGGAACTTTTTCAATACTCTTTACAAACTTGCCATCGAGAGTCAGTATGTCGATTTTACCAAACAGCTGATCTGACACATATATTTTGCCATCATAAACATAAAGGTCTGTAATATCTTTATAAAGTCCCGTAGAATCAAAACTTCCGCCACTTTCAAATTTCTTAAGATCTTCATCTTTAACTTTCTTACCATATGACCATAAGACCTTTTTATCTTCATTTATTTCCATTATACTTCCTGAAGCTCTGTTAGCAATAAAGATTCTTCCATCGGGAGTAACATCAATGGCACATGGCATTATACTGCCAAAATTCAAATCTCTAATCTCCTGTTTTACAAAGTCAATAATCTGTATCTTAAAGGCAATCGGAGAAGCAATGTAAACTTTACCTTTCCCGTCAGTAGCCATTCTGATTGACCTGTTTTCTATCCACTTAACATTAACATCACCAACTAATTCTTTTAAGATTGCACTCTTCCCGCTCTCCTTTTTTGGGAATTCATTAGAATTGGTAATAACTCTCAAAGCCTGTATCTTTGGATTTGCTGACTCTTTTGGCCATACATACTCATCCAATACAAATTTCGGAGGTTTAGAAGCACAACCAAATATAACAAATACAATAAAAATAAAAAATAATTTCCTCATATCCCAACTCCTACAATTTATCATTATGACATTTTAAACACAATTCCATAAAATCCGTTACATCCTGTTGAAATAACTGTTTGGATTTACCGTAGTGAGGGTTGTGACACGACACACATGATAATTCTTCCCCCGTGCTTCGAATGATTTTATCGGAAGTAGGGTGCGCATTGGAATTAAAATTAGCAAGTACATGAACACCTGACTTTTTATCGGTATGACAGTTATTACATATCCCATTAATTTTATCATTTAAAAGAAATTTCAACTCTGATCCGTGAGGGTCATGGCAAATGTTACAATAGCCGGCTACTGTCGGACCGTGGGCAAACTTGGCCTCAAACATTGCCGACTGAAATTCCTGATGGCACTGCAAACACTTTGTAGAAACAGGTTGCGTAGGGGTAAAATAGTTATTTTTATCGTGGCACTGAAAGCATTGTATTGCAGCAACAGGGCCGTGTACAAACTTTGTCTTAGTTTTTTCTTTATGGCATTTCATACAATCGGCCGACTTCTCAAAGCTATGACAACTCACACATAAAGTTTTATTTTCATCCATATGGAAAAATGTTTTCTTTTTTACTTTATCCCTATATGCGACTGTAGAAGTTTTGAAAAATATTTTCAAATTTTGCTGTGAACCTTTGTAGTCAACAAGTATGTCATTCTCATCTTTATCTAAAGTTACACTTTTCATAAAAACGTATTTTTCTCCATCTTTGGAAGCCAATTTTCTAAAGTTACCAATCTCTTCTACCTTATTATTAGTCTTAATAGTAAACTCTTCAGATTTTTTTACATATCCTACTATATGAATGGTCTTATTAAATACAACGGTATTATTTGTAGGATATACAATAGTTAAATCTGCGGAATAAGCCTTTGTAAAAACAAAAAACAGCAATAAACTAATCAAATATATTTTTTTCACACGCTTTCTCATAATATTCGCTGGCTTTTTCGTAATTTCCTAATTTTGCATAATTTTTTGCTAATAAGTAGTATAACTTACCCTTGCTTGGAAATATATTTTCAATGCTATGCAAAATATCAAGCGATTCTTTATACCTTCCATTTAGATACTCTACATAGGCAATATAAAACTTCGCATTCATATTATATGCGATAGTGTTCAATATTTTGGTTGCATCGTCATACTTTCCAAGCATTATATATACTTCACTCAATTTAAGTTTTTCAAGCTGATTTAATCCATCAACCTCAATCTCTGCCAATCTTTTTTCCGCATCATCTTTTTGACCGTCCTCGATTAATCTTTTAACAAAATTAATCTTTGGTAATTCGCTTCTCTTTGTAACAACCTTGTTATTACTTTGAAATTGTTCATATTCCTCTTTAGTAATTTTACCCCGCAAATAGTCAATATATCGGCCTACTTTCGCCACATATTGACCTTGATACCCCAAAGCATCAATAATCATATTTTCTTCATTTAAAAATATTGTTACAGGAAGAGTAAAAAGCCCCCAATCAACCAAGATGTCACCTTTAAATTTAACAAAATATATATTCTTTGTATTTTCAAACTTAATCCCGGCAATCTCGTTAGCATTTTTACCGGAAACTTCAACCGCAAAACAAACAATATCTTTCTCGTCACATATTTTTAAAAATTTTGTTAAGATGTCAATACTTATCTGTTTATTAGAATCCCACACCAATACCATTTTTTTATCTTTTATGCCGGCTACTTTTTCAATAGGCTTATCTAAAGATTCAAATTCTGAAAAATCGATTTTATCATTAACCTTCAATTTTTTAATAGGAAAAGCATATGATATATTAGCAATAGCAAATAATATTAACAAAAATAATACTCTCATCATAACAGTCACCTTATTCTGTATATTTTACAGGATTGAGACGATCATACTCTTTTGGCTTGTGGCAACCTACCACACAGCTACCGCCGGTCTTTGTTTTTGTGAAATTAATAGGCAATTCCCAACCACCACTGCCAAAAGGTACAGATTTTCTTACATGATTTTGCTGATTTGAAGCATGCACCTCATGACAAGCTTTACAGCTTCTGCCTTTACCTTTAATCATAACGTGAAGATAATGAAGATTCCTATCCCCATTTCTAAAACCAGTATATTTTGTTGTATTTGAATATTTTAACACATCATCATTATGACAATTGAAGCATAACTGATACAATCCATCAACATACTGATTGTAAAACTTTTTAGGAAAAGCCATTTTTAAAATAAATGGGTTATCAGAGCCATGCACGTTATGGCAAGCTGCACATCCATCCGATGCAACAGGTCCATGAACATACTTAGATTCCTTGACTCTTTTTGCAATATCCCCATGACATTCAAAACAAACATTTTTTTCATCGGATTTTAACAACTTACCATATGCAGATGCATGAGGGTTGTGACATTCGGCACATTCTCCGTCAGCCACAGGTTTATGCTGGAACTTTGCCGTATCAACAAATTTTGACAAATTTTTATTCTCTTTGTGACAACTCATACATAGCTCTTTTTCAGACTTTGCATTTAAGTGAAACGGTGCATCAGAATTATGAGGATCATGGCATTTTGTGCACCCCTCTTTTACAGGTTTGTGAACAAATTTATTATTAAAGTCATCTTTTTTATCATTATGACACTTATAACATATTTTATCTTCTGAATCTCTCAATTGGTATTTATAATCGGAGGCATGTGGGTCGTGGCAAGAAGCACACTCACCCACTGCTACCGGACCATGCAAAAACTTTTTAACTGTCTTATTATTTTCATGGCACTGAAAGCAAGTATCCGATTCTTTTTTCCCGATTATAAAATACTTATTGTTTGCTCCATGAGGATTATGGCAAGTAGTACATGAACCATCAGCAACAGGTGCATGAACATATTTACCATCAACTTTATTATCATGACACATAATACATACAGGCTGGTCACCTGTCGGTGAAGCAAAATCAATAAAGCTCTTTGGCTTCTCTGAATGCTTCTTATAATTTTCCTCACTTGCAGCATGGCATACATTGCACTGACCAGCAGATACCGGACCATGAGTAAACTGATTTTTCATAATATCAGTATGGCAGTTTCCGGTAGTACATGTCACTGCGTATGCATTAAAAGTAAGCAACATAAAAACAAATAAATAGCCTAACAACTTCATTGACTTCATTAAAATCCTCCAGCAATTTTTAAGAACGAATTAAGCAATTTATATACCAAATTAATTTCCAATTAGTAACTCCATAAAAGTTTTCTTTCGTTTCTTTTTATCATTATATTTTTCTTTTCTTAACTTATCAGTATGATAGTACTTGTATCTTAGCATTGTTTCTTCCCCATGACAAGTTGAACAAAAAGTAATAATCCCTTTATACTTCAAAAAACTATTCAAAACATTTCCTTCAGTATTTTCTGTAACCTTATAATCGTGACTTTCACTCCACTTATGAACATCATGACATGTAGCACAAGTAATATTCCCCGTTAAAGACTTTTCTCCATTCTTCTTAAAAAGAAATTTATTTGGCAAATCTTTTTCAAGTTTAAACGTCATAGGAATCTCAGGGTGACCATAAATATTAATCGCCTTAGTCTTGGCGATTCCATTTTCGCTATGGCAACCTAAACATATTTCTTTTACAAAATCTTTATTCGCATCGACATCTTTCTTATAAAAATACTTGTTATTCTCTGGATAATTGTGAACAGTGTGGCATGCATCGCATACGGAATCTTTATCTTTGAAGATAAGACTCATATTGTGCTCCGAATAAAGCACATCTCTCTCTTTCTGATGACATGAAAGACATAATTGATATGGTTTTAGAATATTTGACGGGAATAAATATTTAGTATTGATGTGTGGCTCATGGCACGTTTTACATACTACTTCCCCATTGCGAGTATAAAAATCTTTAATTTTTTCATCTTTCATCCCAATATGACTGGTCATTATGGTTTTGTCTCCAAAAATACTTTTGTCACTGTGACAGCTTTCACAATTGTGAATTAATTTAGCATTTTTACTTTCTCCTTTTTTGTGTATATCATGGCACAAGTAACAATTTCGCTTTTCAAATTTGCTTGACATATCTTTGAAGTGCGTTGAATTATGAGGCGAATCCAAAAAATCCTTCTTATCCTTATGACATTGAAAACAAAACTTATCTTCTTCAAATTTAAGAAATCTGTTTTCTGCCTTCTGCTGATTGTGCGGGTTATGACATGAAATACAGCTAAGATTTTCCTTAATACCATTCTTTTTGTCAACAATGGTGCCAAACGGATGCAATACTTTAACAATATTGTTTTTTGCAACACCATTAGTATTATGGCAAACTTCACAATAATCATTATCATTATTATAATCCCACTTAATAGACATCAAATATTTATTGCTAAAGGAATTATGAACCACATGACAATTTTCGCATAAACCTTTTTTCTTTTGATCATGGTGTTTTGAATTAAAAATACCATTTTTTTCAATATGGCAACTTATACAAAAATCATCCTTATTGCTAAAGTTAATCCTCAAAAACTTTTTATTCTTACCGGGTTGATGAGGGTCATGACATGTGGCACATTGAATTTTTGAATCGTAAAGCTTGAAGTTATCAGGAATAACATCATGAACAATTTTGTTAACCGGGTGGCTATTTTCCCCGGGTATAAATTGCTTTGCTACCCCATTCTTATTATGACAGTCTACACATATATCTTTAATATCTCTTTTCAAAAGATATTTATTCTCAGAATTATGAATATTATGACAGCTGAGACAAGTTATATCATTTAAACTATGTTTAGAACCTAAAATATCTTTTTTATTGTCATGACATTTTAAACATATAAAATCATTTTTGACTTCAGCCCTTAAAAAATTCTTTTCTTTACCGTGTGAATCGTGACAAGTAGCACAATTGATAAATTTGTCATTATTTTCCTTATTCATTTCACTAAAATAATTTATACTTTTTGTAAATAACGGTAAGTCTTGACTGTTTTTAACCTCAACACTTACCGGATGATTAAATCTATCCTTGAAAATCCTTTTTTCGCCAACAATATCAGCCTCTATATGGCAAGACAAACATGCTTTGCTTAATAAATCGGTATCAACATTTGGCAAATCAACTCCCCAACCGTGAGGGCCGTGGCAAGCTGAACATGTTCCATATTTATCAGGTGTCTGACCAAACTTATTTTTAAACCCTTTTTTTCTTTTCAAATCATGACTTGTATTTTTTACGGACAATTTATCTTTGTGGCATGCACCACAAAGCTTATCATCATTATTATCAATAATTAACAACTCTTTATTAACACCTTTGTGAGTATTATGGCAACTTAAACAAATTATTCTATCGTCCTCAAAATCTCCCCCCAAATCTCTTACTGGCGTAATCATAGATTTATTTGCCTTTATATTTACAGGATGGTTTAACACACCTTTTTTATATTGTTTGTTAGAATCCAATTTATCGGTATGGCAAAAAGAGCAAATTTCCGAATTTGCAATTTTACCCAACAAAATCTTCTTCTCTTTAGGACCGTGGGGAGTATGGCAACTTTCACATATTATTTTCTCATCATCCCCTAACTTTCCTTTATTTTCAACTAATTGCCGTGAAACACTCATTTTACTATTTAGCATGGATTCAGGGTGATTATAATGACCTTTTTTATCCGAGTGACACATTTTACACAACTGTGAATTAGTATTTTCTACTCTTAAGAAAACACTTCTGCCTATGTCCCCTTTGTTAATATCCTTTGTGCCATGAGCAGTATGGCAAGTCCTACACTGAATCTCTCCGTTTTCAAGGGGCAATTCATTAGGAATTTTCATATTTGAAGGTGGTTTTATACCAACTTTATGCATATCATTAGCCCATACACGTAATCTGCTATCTGCTACTGAGCCGTCGTGGCAAGAAAAGCACATCCTTTCGTTTGCAACAATTCTATCCTTTTGGTAGTCTACTATTTCAGTCCCTTTTAGCTCGTAAATAAATGAATCCATCCACTCATAGTGACAAATCGCACACTCCTTTGCAGATTCTTGACCTGTAAAAGAGTAGCTTGCAGATAAATAAGAAAACAAAAATAAGCAAATTATTATAGGCAACTTATTTAAATTTATATACATACACAACCTTTTTAAAATTATCTAATATACACAGAAAGTCATTATAAACCTTTAACTTATATGGTGATTTTAACCTTAATATTTTGCCGTTTTCACCTAAAACACCTATAAACTTACCGCTATTTTTATCAAATATCTGAATAACCCCCATAATGCTGTCGGCAATAAAAAGATTTTGCCCTTGAATTTCAATACCTTTAGGACGATAAAGCTGACCTTTTTTAACCCCCCACTCCCCGATAGTATCTACATATTTTAAGTTAGTATTAAATTTTTGTACTCTCGTGTTTATTACTTCCGAAACATAAATATCGCCTATCTTATCAATCTTTATATCAAAAGGGTATCTAAACTGATTTTCATTAAAACCGAACCCTCCTATTTTTTGCATTAGCGTCAGATTTTTAAGTTTATATTTCAAAACCTTTTGTCCATCGTTATCAACTATAAACATAAAATTCTCATAAAATGCTATACCGGTCGGATCTTGAGCATCAATTTTTGCTGTTTTTAAATATTTCCAAGTAGAATCAAAAATAACTAAACTATTCTCATTTGCTGATAAAACATACCATTTTGAGTCAAAATACTTGAAGCTGATCAAAGAGTGAAAGTTGCCAATATTTTTTTTACCTTTCAAAGCACCATCATACAAATTATAAAAAAACACATTATTTTTGCTTGACTCCAAAATATATAATATATAATCAACTACCTCTATATCAGTAACAAACTCATCCTTATCAAAATGAATTTCATATTGTTTTTCGACATTCACAGTGTTTAAGGCAAAAGCCTTAAACACTGTGAAAAAAATAAGAGCTAAATAGACTAAAAATCTCATTTACTTTGACCCGGCATCAAAAAATTTGGAATATAAAATTCCTTATATTTCTCAACCATACCAACTACTTCATTACTGAGAATCTGGTTGACCCTTCTTTCTTTATAACCTATTTCCATTAACGGCAGATAACTTTGCTGTAAGCTCGGAGCATGACACTCATCGCACTTAACCGGATTTTTAGAAACGTTTTTATGTATGATTTTAAGCCCTTGACTCTTTTTGTCAGGAGATAAAGTAGGGAGCATTTTTCTGAACTCATCAACAAAATTTCTTTTTGAATCTGAATCAAGTCTTTCAAACTTTCCGTCAACATCCAATAAAGGGATTAATTTTTGAGGAATATTGTTTAAAAAAACCGATATCTCAAAATTTCCTACCTCTTCACCGGTGGTTTTATTGTACCAAATAAATTTTTTATTATCTACTCTGACATGACACGTTTCGCAGGCAAAAAAATCACTGTGCATATTTAAGAATGCCCTTATTGCCTTATTTTTATCATGAGGTATATCCCCATGGCATTTTATACATATATTTATGGAATCGTGCATTACCGGATCACCTATATGATGAAAATGTTTTTCGATATCTTCTTGTTTAATAACCTTATAGCCTAAATTATAAGTAACCTCTTTTTTATCTTTCATCATCTCTTTAAATAGCTTTTCTTCTTCAGAAATAGCCATATTTTCCACTTCTTCGCCATGCTGATGCCATATATGCATAACTAAAATGTACACTAAATAGGATGACCACACTAAAAGCACTATACCTATTACGGCATATATTCTTTTCAAGAAACCATTACTATGCCTGCTCATCTTTTTTCTCCTCATTCTCAAAATTCTCATCAATTATATCTTCAAAACAGTGTAAAAGATGTTCTTGCATCTCCTTTTTCTTATTTGCCTTATATTCGTCCATATCAAAAAACAGGCTCTTATCCTTTTCTACCAAACAGTTAATTCTCTTCCACTCGAGATAGTATTCATGCTTCATAATCTCTTCAGGCAAATAACCCGTAAGAAACAGTGGTGACATTGGAAATTTATCGTAATTAACGTGAGCATTGTACATATGCCATATCAGGATTACTGCAGCTGCAAGTAATGCCTCATCAGAGTGAGCTATAAAACTTATATTTACAAACCAACCCGGAAAAAACATTGTTGAATAAGATTCAAACCACAAAATTGCACCGGTTAAACCTAAAACAGGAATACCCCAAAACACCGCCCAATAGTCAAACTTTTCTCTCCAATGGAATCTTTCATGTTTTGGTTTTTCATCCGTAATAAAAAATACGTATTTTAAAAAATCGGCCACATCCTTGACATCTTTTATCCTCGGAAACATTGGTGAATAATAGATAAATTTTAGGAGGCCTTTTATTGAAAACTTTTTTAGCCTTATAGAAGGAGCTATATAGTAAACATAGAGATTTTTAAAAAGGTAATACCAATGGTAAAAAAACAAGCCTACCATCGTAACTCCGCAAATTCTATGAATAACCGTAGTAACTCTTAACCCGCCCAAACTATTAATTAGAGTTTTTGCCCAAGGGTAGTAATGAAATTTAAGAGGAAAACCTGTCAAAACAAGCAGGATAAATGTACTCATCAAAATAAAATGCTGATACCTTTGAGCCGGCGTCATCTTTAGATAATATTTTTTACCTCTTTGGACTTTGATTAATGGTAACTTCCTCATTGCTATTTCCTCCTCTTAAACTTTCTCAAACTAAAATTAGGGAAAATTTCTCTAATTAATTCTAAAATAAGCACTACTATCAATGGGAAGAATGCACCGAGAGTCAGCCCGGTAAAACCTAATGCTGTATAATATTCCGGTTTGTATAAATTTTTATCTATTACAACGTGCATTCTGATATCTTCAATACCATCTGCAGCATTAGGGTGGCATGTCTTGCGACTACACACTTTTTTTCTATTATCTTTATTAATTGAACTTTCCGGGTCTTCGTAACTTTTTATCGCATGAGCAGATTCATTTTCCCTGACATGACAATCTACACAATCCGGCGCACCCTCAAGGCCAAACGTAATAGCTTTGCCATGGAATGTATCTTTGTAAGTTGATACTGCATTTTTTAACTTATGTCTTTTTACCATTTCAGGTTTAGAATGGCATCTTTCGCACATCCTTACGATTTCTGAGCTGTCTTTGCTCGTATGTAGTCGATGACTAACATGATTATAAAAATACTTTATAAATTTTTCTTCCTTATGACATAGATTACATCTGGCAAGAGCCTTTGGACTTTGCCCTTCTTCCGTAATATTCTTAAATAGTTGTATCGGTTTAAATAAAGGGTTGTTGTGACAATCTATACATTCAGGAAAATCATCCGCTTTTGAAAAATTAGCGTATTTATTATCAGGTGAGTGAATACTGTTTTTCATCACTTCCGCTACGCTTTTATGCGAAAATCTTTTTTCACTCGTAGGCTCCACGATATGACACTCATTAAGACAATTTACTTTTGTATTCTCTTCATGAGGTATCTTTGTAATCTGACTATGGCACTCCTTACATTTTATTTTTCCGTGAACAGATGAGTGGAAAAGGTTGTCATTGACATAGTAAAGCCTTGTTTTACCCGTTTCATCAATCCTTGAAAGGGTTCGATACTTGTGACAAAGAAGACAATTTTCATCGTCGGCACAATTGCCAACTGAAGAAAAAAACAACATTAACAGAATACCTAAAAACAGTTTTGCAATTACCCTCATATACACCTCCATTTATTTTTAACCTTTATTATGGCACACATTACAGAGCTCATAACCCTCAGGCAGTCTTGTCCTGTGCTTGTATTTATTGGCCGCCTGCCCTTTTATTAGCTCAAACTGATGAGGTAAATGACAAGTTACGCACAATATTTGATTATTTTTACCCATAGGAAATACTATCCCGTATTTTTTTTCATAAGATTTAATGTTATTTAAAATCGTTGAGCTTGGTATTACAGTATGTAAAATTCCTGTAGGGTGTGCCCCGCGAATTTGGTGGCAACCGTCACAAATCTTGTTTGGTTCCCCTTTTAACAGTATAGATTCTATCCCTTTATTTCTAAGGATATCAGGTTTAACCGTGTGACAAATTACACAATTGTTTTCATTTACAGTCCCATCCGAATTAATTTGTATATGCGGGTTATATTTTTTGTAGTATTCAGTGTTATGACAATTAAAACAAAATCCTGTAATATGAGAAAAAGATTTTCTCAAATACTTGAAATTATTAGCGCCCAAACAGTTAAACATATGGCAAGTAACACAAGTTACCTTTCCGCCATTTAATGGAAAATCCTCGGGGATTTTTACTTGATTACTCTCGACATATGTAAAGTTTGTGCTATGCGCTTCAACACTGACTTCCCCTTCCAAATGGCATTTTTCACAAAGTGTTATATCATCCTCAAAACGTAATCTTTTTTGTCTACCACTATGGCACACGGCACATACATTATTTTCATGCGGGTTTTTCTTATTAACAATAAAAGATTGAACATAGTTGTCGGATAAATATTTATAATTATTTGAATCAGCCTTATGGCATAAAATACAATCTTTTTCACATAGCTTGCTTATGTTTGCAATATTATGGCATGTGTCACACTTTTCAGTGTCACTTAAACTATCTGAATAGGCGAAAGCCATCACATAAGATATACATAAAATAATTGCGGTTAAAAATATCATTTTTTTATACATAGTAAAAAACATTTAACAAAAACTGTGCCATCTTTATAACATATTATTAAATTTTAAAAAAATAATTCATATACACTTACTATGAATTAACATTTTTCTCTTTATTATTCAATAATTTATATATTTCAATAAACCACTACTTAATTTAATATAATTTTAAATTATTATTTAATTATAATTTAACCAAATAAATTTTACTACAGCGGACTATTATAAAATCATATGGAATATTAATAAAAATTATTTTATAATTTTCATATGAACAAATTCTCTTGTGCAATTTTAGCTGGCGGGCAAAGCAGACGATTTGGAAGAGATAAAACAGTCGCAGAAATCAACAATAAAACTCTGACCGAAATCCTTGCCAGTAAGCTTTGTAAAATCAGCGATGATGTGATGGTAATTTCGAAGAACAGCTCAAAATTTATTTTTTCCATTAATCAAGTAAGATTTTTAAACGATTTTACCGACAGCCAGTCCCCTTTGGTTGGAATTATTACTGCACTTCAAAATGCAAAACATGACAAAGTTTTCATTGTTTCGGCAGACACACCTTTCCTTTCTTTGGAATTAGCAAGTTTTTTGTATAAATTTGCAGACGAATATGACAGCGTGCTGACCCAAATTAACGATAAAATAAATACACTTTGTGGTTTTTATAGGAAAAAAATTTTGCAAACTTTGCTTAATTTCTTTAATGAAAACAACTACAGGCTAATAGATATTTACACACATATAAACACTAAATTTATAAGGGATGTCAACGAAATAAAAAAGTATGATTCAGAGCTATTGAGCTTTATAAACATAAACACTCCAGAGGAATACGAATATGCAAAAAAAGTTGCCGAAAAGTTTGGTATCGGAATATAAAGTAAAAATTTATTCTGAAAACAATGTCGAAAATAGCGCACGCTACATTATTAAAGAATCTAAATTCAACATATTGGTAAATGGGAAGAAATTCACATCAGCCATGCTGTTGCCAGATAAAATCAAAGAATTTACATACGGATTCCTTTTTACATCCGATATCATACAAAAAAGTAGCGATATTGTCCACTTTAGGACATGCGAACAAAACAATATCTATACCTATCTCGAAGATATGTATTTTGACGTAAGCACAAAAAAGGAATGGACGGTAACTTCAGGCTGCGGAGGCGGGAAAGTATTGGAGAAAACTTACTCAACCAGCGACAAAATAATATTTGACACTAAATTTGCTTTTGAGGAGATAATAACATTATTCACAAGATTGGAAAGTGAGTCTGAGCTTCATACACATACAAGGTGCGTTCACAAGGCCTACTTTAAGTCTGTCGACGGGTTTGTGTTTACATGTGAAGACATCGGAAGGCATAACACCATAGATAAAACCATAGGTGCTGTCTTACTCAACAATGCCTCTTTTGACGGAATCATACTTTCAACAGGAAGGCTTACCTCTGAAATGATTTTAAAGTGCGCCAAAGCAAAAATTCCTGTAGTGGTGTCAAGGACTGCACCGAGTGAGGAAGGGATAAAAATCGCAAAAAAATCAAACATGACATTGATTGGGCTAACTACCAAAAAAGGGTTTACAGTATTTACCGGAGAAGAAAGAATAATGTAAATATCTTTATATGTTATCTTCTGGCTTTACCGCTGATATCTTCTATACTAAGTCTAAACACTTTTGTCACATCTATTAGTCTTTCAATATATTCAACTCCGCTTTCAATAAATTCTGATGAATATTTTTTTATCAAGCCTACCAAAGCACCTTTTTTTTCTGCTCCGCAGACCTCATTAATCTTGCCAAACACTATTACACTTTCATAAGAGGTAGCAAATTTATCAGGTAAAATTTTTGCACTTTTAACCACGCAAAACGAAGCATTTGGATTTTTAGCAAGATACTCAATCTTTTTCCCCTCTACTGCACAATGAAAATATATATTATTCTCTATGACACAATAATTAAGAGGAATGCCGTAAGGATTATTTTCACAACATAATGACAATACCCCATACTCTCCATCAGATAAAAATTTTAACGCTTCATCCGTACCCACCTTTCTATCTACCCTTCTCATCATAAAACTCCAATACTTTTTCATAAAAATTATCAATTTGCTTGCAAGGTGTAGCCCAAGAAGTAACAAGCCTCACCACCGAACAATCTTTGTCTATATTTTCCCACACATAAAAGTCAAAAAATCTCAACAACTGCTCAATTAAATCATTTGAAAATATTGGAAAAATCTGGTTAGTCTGAGGTTTGTACCTAAAAGTGACCCCCAAACTTTTCAATTTATCAGCCAAGCTAATGGCATTTTCCACTGCAATTTTACCAAGCTCAAAAAATAAATTATCCCTAAAAAGTTCCAAAAACTGTACCCCCAAAAGCCTTCCCTTTGCAAGCAATGCACCGCTTTGCTTTATATAATATCTAAAATTTTCTTTAAATTTATCATTATTGATAATTAATGCTTCACCAATAAGACAGCCGTTTTTTGTCCCGCCAATATAATAAGCATCAAAAAAATTGTGAATCTCAGCTAGAGAATAATCGCAATCAGGGGACGACAAAGCCTGTGCAAGCCTGGCACCGTCCATATATAAGAGGAGATCATTAGCTTTGCAATATTCACTCAAATTTTTTAACTCACCATAGCTGTATATTGTGCCACATTCAGTCGCATTTGAAATATACACAAGCTTAGGTTTGACCATATGCTCATCTGTATGTGCTTTAACAATATTGCCTATACACTCGGGGGTCAATTTTTCACTATCAGAGTTAACAATATTTATTTTATGCCCTGTAGCCTCAATTGCTCCCGTCTCATGAACATTAATATGCCCTGTTTTGGCAGAAACAGCTGATTCATAAGGCTTTAAAAAGCTACCTATCACAAGCTTATTTACCAAAGTCCCGCCGGTAAGGAAGTGTATATCGCAATCAGAAATACCTAAATTCTCTCTTATTGCTACTTTTGCAGCTTCACAAAAGTCATCCTTTCCATAGCCATCGCACTGTAGAAAATTGGTAGATGCAAGTGCATCCAATATCTTTTCGTGCGCACCTTCGCTGTAATCATTTTTAAAACTATATTTTTTATTCATAACTATAACCTTAAAACAAATCCATAATCTTCTCAACTTAAAAAATATATTTTTAATTTTATTAACTTGTTGAATATTTTATAATTTTATTATATATTCCAAACCGTTCAAGGAGAATAGAATAATGTTAAAAAAACCTGAAATTATAGTCGCACTTGACACTAAAAGTTTGGATTCCGCCCAAAGTTTGGTAAAAATTTTAGGAGAGAAAATAAGTTATTACAAAGTAGGTCTTGAGTCATTCGTTTTGTTTGGCCATACCCTAATAGATTTTCTCAAAAAAAACGAGAAAAAAGTGTTTTTAGATTTGAAATTTCACGACATTCCAAATACTGTAGCCGGAGCTGTAACTTCTGCAGCAGAAATTGGAGTAGATATAATTAATATCCACTGTCAGGGTGGACTTGAAATGATGAAAAAGGCATCATTTGGTTTAAAAGAATATTGTATAAAAAAAGGGATTGTACAACCGAAACTCATAGGGGTAACACTTCTTACATCTCTTGACAGCAAATACTTTGAAGAGATGAAATTAAATTGGAATTCTACGGAAGAATATGTCAAACATCTTGCATATAATGCGTTTAAAGCAGGGCTTGACGGAGTAGTTTCTTCAGCTCAAGAAGTAAAAGCCATAAAAGATATATGTGGAACAGACTTTCTTACAATTACCCCGGGGATAAGACCATCATTTGCGGCTGGCAATGATCAGAAAAGAATTGTCACGCCGAAAGATGCTTATCTTTTGCAAACAGATTATATGGTAATAGGAAGACCTATAACAAAGCATGAAAATCCGGCATTAGCCGTAGATTTGATAAAGGAGGAGATGAAATGACATTGGAGCAAGTACTTGAAATTTATAAAAGGCATGGTGCACTTTTAAAAGGGCATTTTTTACTTTCGTCAGGACTTCACAGTGACACTTATCTTCAAAGTGCACTTGTAATGCAATATCCTATAATAGCTGAACAGATTATCTCAGAGCTTGTCAAAAAGCTATATGATGTAAATTTTACTACTGTTGTAAGCCCAGCAATCGGAGGCATTAGATTCGGATATGAGCTCGCAAGGCTTTTGAAAAAAAGATCAATTTTTACGGAAAGAGTTGACGGTAAAATGACACTTAGAAGAGGGTTTTATCTTGATGAAAATGACTTGGTGCTCATAGCGGAAGATGTAGTAACTACAGGAAAATCAACAAAAGAGTGTATAGATGCCGTGCTTGCAACGGGAGCAAAGGTTATCGGCATTACAAGTCTTATTGACAGAAGCGGCGGTCAGGCAAAATTTGACTTCCCTTTTTATCCTCTTATTAGACTTGATGTAAAAACTTATACCCCTGAGGAATGCCCACTCTGTAAAGAAAATATTGAACTGGTTAAACCCGGGAGCAGATTTATTAAACAATAAGACAAAAAAAGTATAAAAAACATATATACACAAAACTTTTGTTGCTTATTATTAATTCATTAATTATTATTAGTTATGAAGATACTTTATATTGAAGATGAAAAGAACAATATTTTTCTGGTAAAAAAAATATTAGAAAAATATAATGTTGAATTTATATCATGTGCCACAGGTGAAGAAGGGTTAACCTTATATAACACACATCACCCGGAAATAATCCTGATTGACATAAACCTACCAGGACTTGGTGGCCATGAAATAGCAAGAATTATCAGAAAAAATGATAGCAACACAAAACTTGTAGCTGTTTCAGCCTCTCATAGTCAAGACGATAGGATTATTGCCCAAGCAATAGGTTTTAATCTCTATATTGAAAAACCTATTGACCCAAATTTCTTTTATAAACAAATCACAGAAGCTGAATATGAAAAGCCGTTACAGGTTGAAACAAAAATAGTACTTGAAAAATATGCCGACAAGCTTATCGAATCTTTAAGACAGAAAGTTGATGAACTTACTGAGATGAACAGGCTCTTACTCGACTTTGATAAAGTAAAATCAAACTTTATCGCCATAGCCTCTCATGAGCTTAGAACTCCGCTTGTCCCTCTTATGGGCTATCTTGAACTTCTGATGGAAAAAGAAAAAGATAACCTGCCAAAACACATCGTCGAATATTTGGAACATATTAATAATTCCGCCGACAAACTAAACAAAACGGTAAACAAGATTTTAGATATGGCAAGACTTGAAAAAGGTGTCCTAAATATAGATATCAAACCCACAACTATTATTGAAATTATTGATAAATCCGTCTCATACTGTCAACCATACGCAGAAAAAAGAGGGATAACTTTCAATATTAATATCAATAATAAATCACTAAACTGTGACTTTGACAAAACCACCTATATAGTCACACAGGTATTACTGAATGCCATCAAATTTTCCTTTGACAACTCAAAGATAGATATATATTTTGACTCTGATAAGAATACATTTGTAATAAAAGATTATGGTGTCGGCATCGACGAAAAAGAACTTAAAGAGATATTTAAGCCCTTCTTTGCAGGAAGCGATGTCAAGCATCATCATTCCAGTGATTATGAATTTATGGGTAAAGGGATTGGCTTAGGTCTTGCAATAGCAAAGGGATTTGTTACTATACAAAAGGGAAAAATTTGGGTAGAAAGTAGTGGTAAAGACAAAGGTAGCACTTTTTATATACAATTACCGGGGTAAATAATGTATAAGGTTTTATACGTAGAAGATAATTTTGAAAACTACAAATTGGTTGATTTTATTTTGTCAAAGAAGGGGTTTCAGGTTTATAATGCTATTGACGGGATAGACGCAATTGATAAGGCAAAGCAGCTCTTGCCGGATATAATCATAATGGACATTAACCTCCCTAATCTTATGGGGTATGAAGCCGTTACAATGATTAAATCTGATGAATCTCTAAAGCATATCCCTATCGTAGCACTTACGGCCGCTTACAGCGATGAGTATAAAGAGCTGTCAATGTCTGCCGGGTGTTGCGAGTATTTTACAAAACCGATAGACCCTATATCATTTGCGGATAATCTGAAAGATATAATAGAAAACACTACTCTTGTTTTAAATGATGATAAAAGCATAAACCAGATTTCTAGAGAAATTTCTAAATCACTGGAAGAAAAGGCAAGAAAAATATTAAAGCTAAACAAAGAGTTGGCAAAGTATGAAAGTAAAATAGAAAAAATCCTTTCCAACATATCCGAAATTATTTTCCTTCTCGATAACAATTTTAAAATTAAATTTTATAACAATTCTGCTCTCAACAACAAAAATTTTGTTGCACAATACGATGAAAGTAAAACTTTCTTTGATATTTTCGACATCGGGACGGAAGACTTGTCCAAAATAAAAGAAACATTGGAACACAAAAAAAGCATTGCTAACCTGCAAGTTATTTTAAAAAATTATAACCAGTTTGACCTGTTTTTATGTAACCTGACACATATGGAAGATGAAATAATAGCCACATTAAGACCTATTTCAAGTGAGAATGAAATAAAAGATAAAATCGTGCATCTTGAGAAATTGGCATCAATCGGCCAAGTCACCGCCGGTGTAATACATGAAATAAATAACCCGCTGACAGCACTTAAAACTTATTTTCAGATATTAAAATTAAAATATCTAAACAATATTGATGGTGAAGATTTAATAGGTATTACATCAAAAATTGAACATGGATTTGACAAGATTGAAAACCTAAGTAAAACACTCCTTAGCTTTGCAAGACCATCTACAGAGAAAAAATATCCTCTGAACATAAATGGCATCATAAAAGATGTTATAGAATTTGGTGAGTATGAATTAAAAAGAGGGCAGATAAATATAGTTTTGGATTTAGATGAAAATATTTCCTATACCATGGGGATCAAATCTCAACTTGAACAAGCCATATTAAACATCCTGATAAATGCACATCAAGCATTAAAAAATACTAACGACCCTGAAATAAAAGTTAAGACTTATGAAGAAGATAATAAAATTTATCTTTCTATATCAAATAATGGGCCAAAAATCCCGGATGGTTTGAAAGAAAAGATTTTTGAACCTTTTTTTAGTACTAAAGGTGATGGTGAAGGTACTGGCCTGGGTCTTGCTATTGTAAGGCAAATTATGAATAAACATGGTGCAGGGGTAGAAGTTTTTTCCGATGATAACTGCACTGAGTTTTTGATGAAATTTGATAAGGTACAAAAATAGAGATGGAAAAGATAAAAGATATTTCTACTTATTTGACAATAAACACAAAAATACTTGTCAATGTATTATCCGGAAATTACAGAGGAATATACGATTCAAGGATTGAGGATATTCACAACGACAAGATGAAAATAACTATCCCCTCTCAAAAAGGGATACCATTCCCATTAAGCCCAGGGTCTAAATTAGAAGTTAGCTTTATTACCCCAATGGGAAGATTCTCATTTAACAGCGAAGTTATCGGGAGAATAAGGGAAAATATTCCTCTTTTGGAAATAGTATACCCTGAATTTTTAAGACGTCAGGAATTGAGAAGATTTTTTAGAGTGGAAGCAAGGTTAAAAATAAAATTTAGGACTATTGATTATATTGAAAAAGATGGTGCCCCTGAAATGATAAAAAAAGAGTACGACGGTATCATAAAAGATATTTCAGGAGGCGGCATAAGACTTACCAGCGACATCAAACTTGAGCAAGGTCAGGCAATTGAACTTGATATGTCAGAAGCATTAGGCACTAAGTTTGATATAATTGCAAGAGTTGTCCACATATACAATAATGATGACAAATCGGAAGTGGGGGTTGAGTTTATCACAATCAAGGAAACAGACAGAGATAAAATTATCAAGTATGTTTTTCAAAGGCAGATTGAGTTAAAAAGAATGTCAAAATAAAGAGGTGCTTTATGTCAATTTACAAAGAAAGGGATGGAAAAATAGAGCTAATTTTTCCTATTAACGATTTGGACACACTTACAGGAGAAGAGATAGCACGATATTTGACAGAAATAGTCAATGAAATTGACGGCGTAATTATAAATTTTTCAAGAGTAAACTACCTAAACAGCAGTGGACTCAGGGAACTTATACAAATATTAAAATATCTTAAAGATCACAATATAAAGCTTGCACTCACCAGGCTGAGTGACAACATCGCAAAAATATTTAATAATACGAATCTTCATAAACTTTTTGAAATATTTGACACCGATGACGAAGCTAAAAGAAGTCTTCTCCAGTAACACTTTAATTGAAGCAGTATTAAAATATATCGAAAACCAATACGGGCTTAAAATAAATGAACTGAATACTGACAAAGTTTTCGATTTAATTTACAAAAACCACATATCTGACTTAGGGTTTGACGAAGAGGTCTTAGAGGTTGTAGACAGGCAAATAAGCGATTTTTTATTTAACAATGAGTCTTACTTCTTCAGATACCCTGCTCAATTGGAATTAATTTTAAACCACTGTAAAAACAATCTTGCTCCGACAATAGTTTCTTTCGGTTCTTCAAACGGTCAGGAGGCATATTCAATTTCAATGTACTTAAAAGAAAGCGGTTTAAACCCAACAATAGTTGGCGTCGACATTGATGAACAAGCGGTCGAAAATGCCAAAACCGGAATCTATTCCCCTTACTCTTTGCAAAAACTTCCTGAAAAATTTGCCAAATATTTCAGCACCTTAGATAACAAAAAATTTATACTTGCCGATAAAATTAAAAATAATGTTCACTTTTACAAATTAAATATTCTGAAAGATGATATTGGCAAAATACTCCCGGACCAAAAAGCAGATATTGTTCTTATGAATAATATCCTTATTTATATGAATAAAAAAACAATAGACTACATAATAGAAAAAATTGCCAACATACTAAAGCCGGGTGGAATTCTTCTGACGACCGAAGAAGAATATTCCATTAAAACATTTCAAAACTTTTTAAAAAGCGATAAAACAAACAATTGTAAATTTTACACCAAACCAAACTTGGAAGAGATAGCGCCGATGGAGTACCGTGAGCTGTTTGAAATTAAGATTGATAAAGAGAATACGGAATTTGATTATGAATCATTAAAAATAAAACAAGAAGAAACAACCATAGAAGATGCTAAACAATACTTTAACAAAGATAACTTTTTGAATGCCATAGCTATCAGCTACAACATATTGAAAAATGATCCATTAAATGATGAAGCACTTATTATTATTTCAGAAAGCTTTTACAAATTGGGATTCAACACCGAAGCTAAAAAGTGGCTTAAGACTTACCTCATCATCAACTCGAATAAAGAGGAAAAAATTGAGCAATATCTTAACCTTTGTTTGAAAACCAAAGATTTTTTTGAATATATAAGAATATTAAAGAAAAAAATAGCCCTCCTAAATAAAAAAGATGATATAATTAGACTAAGAGAAATTTTAAATAAAGTAGGGCTAAATGCTGAAGAATTGTATTATAATATGTAAAAAGAGTGAAAATAAACTATTCAAGACATTGTGCCCTGACAGTGTGATAAAAAATTCCCTTTTAACTGCTTTCAGATATGTGTTTATTAATCCAGGTATAATTGTTGTGGTTTCGGAAAGTTTTGTTCAGGCCAATAGCTTGGTTCTCCCTCCTCTCATAAGACTCAGTAAGCTAAACAATATTCCGCCATTAATTATGGTTTCTCAAAAAAATTATACCTTTTCTGACTTTATAGTTACAAATGTTACTAACCTAAAAGAAACTATTCTGCACATGGAAGCTTACTTAAAAAATTATGACCCGAAAAACAGCTCAAATATATTTAATGACTTCCTATTGCTAAACTCTTTTGAAATGTTAAATCAAATTTTAAGAGAAAAACAGACAGACAAAAGTAATATTTATAAAAAATGTACCGAACTGATGGAAGTCACATTACTACCGGCTGGTCTTGCAATTGGCGAAACAATAAATAATGAAACAACACTGTTTATTTCACAAAATTCTTTCGTAGATATTCAAACTTTCAAAAATATATTAAGCTCCAATAAAATACCTACAGAAAACCTGACAATACAAAATAATGAAAAATCAAAGGCACATGAGTATACAAAAGCATATTTGAAAAACAAGCAAATATATTTTATCAAAAACAATGATTTTTTTTTAATAACAATTTTCAGCAAAGAGCAGATAAAAGACGAAACATATATGACAAACCTTTTGAACAAACTTTTCGAAAAAATAGAGGAAGTGATATACATAAGCAGTACAACCATCAGAGAACACAGCATATCAATTACCGACTATCTGACAGGAATATACAACAGACGATTTTTTGATGAAATTTTAAATAAAGAGCTAATACTTTCAAAAAGAAAAAAGATGCCTCTCTCTTTACTGTTATTTGATATAGATTTTTTTAAACGTATTAATGATACATATGGTCATACGGTTGGTGACGGAGTTTTGACCTCCCTTTGTAAATTGGTAGCAAAACTGTTAAGAAAATCGGATATTTTTGCTCGAATCGGCGGAGAGGAATTTGCTATTTTGCTCCCTGATACCGATGAAAAAGGGGGTTATTACTTAGCTGAAAAAATCAGGACTACCGTAGAAAACGAAACATTTATAATTGACGAATACAGGATAAATTTTACTATTTCCATTGGACTTTTAACGGGAATTAATGTAGATAAACTTGATTACAATACAATATATAAACTAACAGATGATGCACTTTATGAAGCTAAAAAAAGAGGAAGAAATAGAACAATTAACAAAGTTTTCTGACACAACCCTTGATAACCTATCCAAACAAGAGCTTATAGATTTTTTTATATCAATTGGTGAGAAAAAATTTAGGGCTGAGCAAGTATATAAGTGGTTATACTCCAAATATTCGGATGATTTTGAAAGTATGACTGATCTGTCTAAAACACTTCGAGAAAAACTCACACAACACACAAAGCTTACAAAGCTTGAAATTGCTGAAATTACCCGCTCAAAAATTGACGGAAGTATGAAAATTCTAATAAAATTGTATGATAATAACTTTATTGAATCAGTCATTTTAAAAGATTCCGAGAGACTTACAGGTTGTATTTCATCTCAAATAGGCTGCCGTATGGGATGTAAATTTTGCAATACCGCTAAAATCGGGCTAATCAGAAATCTCTCTTCAGGAGAAATAGTAAGGCAAATACAGCTTATAAATAAAATCTCTTTGGATGAATTTGGTAAAAAGGTATCAAACCTTGTCTTTATGGGGATGGGAGAGCCACTTGACAATATGGATAATCTTATAAAAGCACTTGATATAATCCTTGATGAAAACGGTCTGGGGTACTCCCATAGAAAAATCACCGTATCAACTTCAGGAGTAAGTAGCAAAATTATTAATCTATTTGAATTAAAAAATGCACCGAATATTGCTATTTCGCTTAATGCCACAACAGATGAGACAAGAAATAGGATTATGCCTGTAAATAACAAATACCCAATAAAAACTCTCTTAAGCGATATAAAAAAACTGCCACTTCAAAAACGAAAAAGAATCACTTTTGAATATGTCATGCTTAAAGGGATTAATGACAGTATTGATGATGCCAAAAGGCTAATCAAATTATTAAAAGGCATCCCTTCGAAAGTTAACCTAATTTCATATAATATGACCAAAGATTCTGAGTTTAAAAAGATATCATTTGAACACATTTTAAAATTTCAAAAAGTTTTGACAGATGCAGGTATTTGTGCTCTCATAAGAAAAAGTCTCGGAGAGGATATCGATGGAGCCTGCGGGCAACTTTATGCAAAATATTTAAAACAAGGAGGCTGTAATGTCAATTAAACTTCAGAAGGAAGACAAAGCTCCAAATTTCGAACTTGAAGCAAATGATGGTAATGTTTATTCACTAAACAGTTTTTCAGATAAAATATTAATCCTTTACTTCTACCCTAAAGACAATACTTCAGGTTGTACCACTGAGGCAATTGAGTTTACTGCAAAAAAGGAAGAATTTGAAAATTTAAATGCCAAAGTTGTGGGGGTAAGTCCTGACTCGGTAAAATCTCACTGCAATTTCATTGGCAAACACAACCTCGGTATCCTCCTTTTGAGTGACCCTGACAAAAAGGTTGCAGAGGCATATGGTGCGTTCGGTGAAAAAAAGATGTATGGTAAAGTTACAAAGGGAATTATAAGATCTACTTTTGTAATAAAAAATGGCACTGTTATAAAAGCATACTATAACGTAAAAGCTAAAGGGCATGCGGAAAAAGTTTTAAACGATTTAAAAGGGCTTGAATAGACTATGAAAGATAACAATAAGTTTGAAGTAAAATTAAAAAGATTAGAAGAAATAGCGGAAAAACTTGAACGCCAGGACATAGGGATTGAAGAATCTTTAAGCCTATTTCAAGAAGGGATGAAGCTGGGGAAAGAATGCAAAAAGATACTGGAAGAAATCGAGCTGAAAGTCCAAAAAGTTGTTAATGAAATTGATGATGAAATACAAACGGAGCCTTTTGATGAGTGAATTTAATCTGAAAAACTATCTGCTATTTTGGTCTAAGAAAGTTGACGAATGGCTGAATAATTATATGAAGCCAAACAGTGCTTTTTCACTCGGTTTGACAGAAGCAATGAGATATTCTGTTTTTGCAGGGGGGAAAAGGCTCAGACCTGCTCTAATCTATTCTGCTTACGGAATATTCGAAAGCTATTTTGATAAAGTTACACCTTTTGCTGCCGCAGTTGAAATGTTGCACACATACTCCCTTATTCATGATGATTTACCTGCCATGGATGATGACGATTTAAGGAGAGGAAAGCCTACCAATCATAAGGTTTTTGGGGAAGCTACGGCTATATTGGCCGGCGATGCACTTTTGACCAAAGCTTTTGAAATAATGACAGACAAAAATATAAATGAAGACATCCCCTTTGAAATGATGATAGAAGCGGCACACAAATTGGCAGTTGCAACCGGAGATAAAGGGATGGTCGCAGGGCAGTTTGCAGATATTAAGGCTGAAAATAGCAAGGTTGACTTAGAAAATGTAATATTTATTCATCAACATAAAACCGCAGCTCTTATAGGTTACTGTACGGAGCTTGGGGCAATACTTGGCTTTGGGGACGAAAAAGATAAAGAAATATTGAAAAATTTCGGACAAAAAATTGGTCTTGCTTTTCAAATATACGACGATGTACTTGATGTGACATCAACCACCGAACAGCTCGGTAAAAATGCAAAAAGTGACATTGAAAATAATAAAGCAACTTACACAACATTTTATGGGGTGGATAAATCCGTCAAGATAGCTAACGAACTAATTGATGAGGCAATAAATTCTGTCGAATGTTTTAAGGCTGCCTCCAAACCACTTGTGGAAATTGCAAAATATATCACTACAAGAAATAATTAACGAGGGGATGGATGGGGATAATAGACAAAATAAAATTACCAGAAGGGATTCAAGCTTTAGAATATGATGAACTGAAAGAGCTAGCCAATGATGTAAGGGAGCTGATTATAGATGTGGTTTCCAAAAATGGAGGGCATCTTGCTCCAAGCCTTGGTGTAGTGGAGTTAACCATTGCACTTCTAAAAGTATTCAAGCCTGACTTTGACAAAATAGTCTGGGATGTGGGGCATCAGTCTTATGCCTATAAAATTTTGACAGACAGAAAGGATAGATTTCATACGTTAAGGACTTATAAAGGAATAAGCGGCTTTATCAAACCTTCTGAGAGCATTTATGACACTTTTGGCGTAGGTCACACAAGCACATCTATCTCTGCAGGGCTTGGGATTAAAACTGCATCTGACCTTTTGGGAAAGGGGCAGCGCGTAGTTGCTGTAATAGGCGATGGTGCCATGACTGCAGGACTTGCTTTTGAAGGGCTTAACAATCTCGGTCAACTTGATAAGAATATGATAGTAATCCTCAATGACAATGAAATGTCAATTAGCCCAAACGTTGGAGCTTTTTCAAGACATTTATCGAAGATTTTGTCCGGAGATATCTATACAAAGTTTAGAAAAGATATTCAAAAGCTTCTTGAAAACGCACCGCTCGGTGGACAGCTTCTTCATGTTGCCAAAAAAATGGAAGAGGGTCTTATCGGCTTTTTTACTCCAGGCGTCATATTTGAAGAGTTAGGACTTAGATACATCGGACCGATTGATGGTCACAATATAAAAGATATCGTCTCTGCACTTAAGAATGCCACAAAGCAAGACGGCCCCGTTTTAATACACGTATCAACCAAAAAAGGTAAAGGTTACAAACCTGCCGAAGAAAATCCCGACATATATCACGGAGTTTCTTCATTCAATAAAATTGATGGAAAACCTATAAAATTTGGGGCAAAAAAAACTTTTACAAGTGCATTTGGTGACAAGCTGGTAGACATGGCACTTAAAAATAATAAAATTGTTGCTATTACAGCAGCAATGGCTGATGGTACGGGGCTTAAAAAATTTGCAGAAGTATTCCCCGACAGATTTTTTGATGTGGGTATTGCAGAGCAGCACGCGGTAACCTTTGCGGCGGGCCTTGCAATTAACGGACTTAAACCATACGTGGCAATATATTCTACATTTTTGCAAAGAGCTTATGACCAAATTATCCATGATGTGGCTCTCCAAAATCTCCCGGTAGTATTTTGCATAGATAGAGCCGGGCTTGTAGGTGCTGATGGACCTACTCATCACGGAAGTTTTGATATGTCATATCTGAGATGCATACCAAACTTAACCATTATGCTACCAAAAAATATTTTTGAGCTTGAAAAGATGTTAGAGCTTTCTGAAAATATCAACTCCCCTGTTGCCATAAGATACCCAAGAGGCAACGCCGAAGACACGGAGGGGTATATTGATACTGAAGTAGAGCTTGGAATGCCTGAAGTGGTAACGGATAATGGGGAAATTGTATTGATTACTGCCGGGCATACCTTCTCTGAAGGCTTTAAAGCGAAAAATATATTAAAAGAAAAAGGTGTTGATATTTCACTTATAAATTTAAGATTTTTAAAGCCTTTGAATCAAAAAGTCTTAACTGATGTCTTGAAAGATAAAAAACTAATTGTAACTTTGGAGGACAACAGTATCAAAGGCGGGGTTGGTGAAGAGGTATGCTCACTCGTTATGGATAATAACATTTGTACAAAAGTTATAAAATTGGGGCTACCGGATAGATTTGTTGAGCACGGAGATGTTAGCATACTCAAAAAACACCTCAAGCTTGATAGTGAATCCATTGCAGAGCTTATTTTGGAACATGCCTAAGATCAGACTTGACAAACTGTTAACAGAAAGAGGCTTGGCGGAATCAAGAGAAAAAGCCCAAAGATTGATTATGGCAGGGCTCGTTTTGGTGGATAATACTATTATTGACAAGCCAGGCTCACAAATTGATGAAACATCCCATATAACTTTGAAAGAAACATTAAAATATGTCAGTCGTGGCGGACTCAAGTTAGAAACAGCTCTCAAATATTTTAACATAAATTTTAAAGATAAAATTGTAATAGATATAGGAGCATCAACCGGTGGATTTACAGATTTGTGCCTACAAAACGGCGCAAAAAAAGTTTACTCGGTGGATGTGGGGAAAAATCAATTACATGAAAAACTCCTCAAAGATGAAAGAGTAATAAATCTTGAAAAAACAAATTTCAGGCACATCACTTATGAAACAATTAACGAAAAAGCAGATATAATAGTCTCTGACGTATCCTTTATATCACTCACAAACATTATCCCTTCAATAATCCAATTTTGTCATGACAAATCTGAAGCTTGCCTTTTGATAAAACCTCAATTTGAAGCGGGAGCAAAGTTTGTAGGTAAAAACGGTGTAGTGAGGGATAAGGAGATACATATACAAGTAATTAACAAAATTATAGATTTTGCAAAAGAATATGGACTATATACAAAAGGTCTTGTAACATCTTCAATTAAAGGTCCTAAAGGAAATATTGAATACCTTTTGTATTTAAAGTATAATTTTAAAAGTGAAAAAGAGATTACAGAAAACGATATAAGGAAAGTAGTATATGAAGAATATTGCCATTGTGGCTAAACCGCATACACCAAACATAAAAGATATTACTGAAAAAATAATATCTTTTTTAAAAAAGAACGACAAAAATATACTACTTGAAAAAAGGGCAGCTGAAGCTTTGTGTGTCGATAATTATCACAGTGAAAATGAAATCAGAGATAATGCAGATTTGGTAATCGTTTTAGGTGGTGATGGGACTCTAATTTCAGCAATTAGGCTACTTCAAGAAAAAAGTACACCTGTCTTGGGTATAAATTTGGGCAGGCTCGGCTTTCTGACTGACACAAAAATAGAGGATGCCACGTCAACCTTACAAGAAGTTTTTTCAGGCAATTATATGATTGAGAAAAGAATGAAACTTAACGTCTTAGTAAAAAATAAAGATAACGCAACATTCAAGGCACAAGTTATCAATGATTTGGTAATTAACAAAGGTGCTCTTGCCAGAATAATTGACATCGATGTAACTGTTGATAATCTATTTATGAACACCTATAGAGCTGACGGTATAATTATTTCCACCCCTACTGGCTCAACAGCTTACACTCTTGCAGCGGGGGGACCAATCGTATACCCTACCCTAAATTCAATTATCGTAACACCCATCTGCCCTCACGCTCTCAGCCACAGACCGATAGTCCTTCATGATACCAGCAAACTTAGATTAAAGGTAAAGGACCTTGATGATAAGGTATTTATAACTTGTGATGGTCAAGAAGGGAAAAAAATGGAGGTTGGTGAAGAGGTCTATGTGGAAAAATCAAACTCATCTGCCAACCTTATTGTAACAAAGCACCATAATTATTTTACACTTCTAAAAGAAAAGCTTGGTTGGGGAAGGCCTAATGCTTAAAGCACTGTCAGTTAAAAACTTAGGCGTTATCGAAGACGTATTCATCGAATTTGACAACGGTTTAAATATTATTACGGGAGAGACGGGAGCAGGGAAATCAGTGCTTATTGGCGCAGTAAAATTACTTTTAGGGGAAAGATTTAACAAAAATCTCATAAGGGATGAAAGTTTACCTGTAAAAATCGAGGCTGTGTTTGAAAATAACTTCGATTTTCTTGATGATGATATTAAAGATGAATTTGATATAGAAAGTGAAATAATCGTTAAAAGGATTATTGATGCTTCGGGGAAAAATAAAATTAGTATTAATGGAAACATTGCCACCTTAAATCAGCTTAAAGATATCGTGTCTGAGCTTGTGGATATACACGGTCAGCATGAAAACCAAAAGTTGCTAAACCCAAAAAATCACCTAAAATACATCGATAAATTTATTAAGTCAGATAACCTCAAAATATACAAAGATAAATTTTCTGAATATATTAATCTGAAAAGAGAGTATGAAACATTAAAATCCGAAATATCCGATTTGTTAAAAAACAAAGACTTCTTAGAATTTCAAATCAAAGAGATAGAAGAGTTAAATATAAAGCTCCCTGATGACTTGGAACTTGAAGATAAATTAAACTATATGACAAATATTGAGAAGATAAATGAAAATATATCAGGTGCGCTAAATAATCTCAAAGACGGGGAAATCAATGCCTACTCACTTATTTCAGACGCACTAAAGAATATTTCTTACACCTGTCGCTATATTGAAAAATTAAAAGATGCGGAAAGCAGACTTAATTCAGTACTTTATAATTTGGATGAAATTGCTTCTGAATTGTATGAATATATGCAGGTAGATGAATTTGACCCGAATATTCTGAATGAACTAAATGCAAGAAAATATAGGTTAGACAACCTAAAGAAAAAGTACAATCTTGAACTTGACCAAATACTTGATTATAAAACCAAACTTAAAAATCAACTTGATAGCATAGAGATAAATGAGGATGAAATTCAAAAAATTGAAAAAAAACTAAACGATTTAAAAAACATTCTGTTAAAACAAGGGGAATTGATTAATAAAGAAAGAAAAAATACAGCTAAGACCATATGTGAAAAGATTGAAAGAATATTAAACGAACTCGAATTGAAAAACACAATATTTGACTTTAATCTTAAAATTCTTGACAAAATCGATGACAATGCTTTTGCCGAAGGTGAATTTGTAATCTCAACTAACGCCGGCTTTGAGCCTGCAGGTTTATCTAAAATTGCCTCTGGCGGCGAAATTTCTAGGGTAATGCTGGCTATAAAAGATGTATTTGCCGAATCTGACAATGTATCAACTTTAATCTTTGATGAAATTGATACCGGAATCAGCGGCAAGACAGCAAAAAAAGTCGCGGAAAAATTAAAAAACATCTCTAATTACAAGCAATTAATTGTGATAACTCACCTGCCGGTAGTAGCCGCGATGGCTGATAAGCATTTTCATATTTCAAAAATACAAGCTGATAATACTACCAAAACAGTAGTTAATACTTTGGACAAACTTGCTCAAAAAGAGATTTTAGCTGCCATGATTTCAGGTAGTGTCACGGAGATGTCTATAAAACAAGCTGAAGAGTTGATAAATGGATAAAATAGTAGCCTTTATTGTCGCTTCCATCGGTGGGATGGGATATATAGGAATTGTGCTTTTAATGGCGCTTGAAAGCTCTTTTTTCCCTTTTCCAAGTGAAGTTGTTGTACCACCTGCAGGCTATCTTGCCTCTCAAGGGGAAATGAATATTTTTTTGGTAATCTTGGCAGGAATCTTAGGCAGTATATTAGGAGCTTTTGTAAATTACTACATTGCTTACAAATATGGTAGAAATCTTCTTATAACCTATGGGAAATATTTTTTTATCAATGAAGAAAAGTTTAAAAAAATTGAAAGTTTTTTTATAAACCATGGTGAAATATCGACTTTTGTAGGCAGGCTTATTCCCGGAGTAAGGCAATATATCTCATTTCCTGCCGGTCTTGCGAAAATGAACCTATCCAAATTTATATTTTACACGGCTCTTGGAGCGGGTATATGGGTCGTAATTCTCGCTTACGTAGGTTATTTCATCGGAAACAATATCGAACTTATAAGAGAGAAGTTACACACTATAACTATAATAATTATCCCTTTTATAATTATAATAATTATGCTATACATCTATATAAATAAAAAAAAGAAAAAGGCTTGATATGAAAAAAATATATTTTATTCTAATTGTAATTCTCGCAGCATTTAATCTTTTTGCGTCTACCTACACTGTTAAAAATGGCGATACATTGGTAAATATTTTAAGTAATAATTTTGATTATTCAGAAATACTTGCGATTGACAAAAGGCTCAAGGAATTGTCTTCGGAGTTTACACTTCAGTCAGGTCAGACATTAGTATATGATAAAGATGTTGTAAGGCTAAAATATGCAATCGATAAAGAATTTGTCATTTATAAGAATAATGATAATTTGGAAGTAAAACTTGAACAATTCCCGATATTTAAACTAAAAACGGTAGTAGAAAACAATATTGACAGCTCCCTTTTTGAAGCTGTCAGAGCAACGGGTGAAGATGATATCCTTGCCATCATGCTTGCCAATATCTACGAGTGGGAAATAGATTTTTTTAAGGACATAAGACAAGGGGATAAATTTAAGATATTGGTAGAAAAAAAATTTTGCAGAGGTAAATTTATTGGCTACGGAAAAATTCTTGCGGCCGATTTTATAAATCAAGGAAGACTCATAAGGGCTCTTTATTACGAAGATGAAAAAACAGCAGGGTATTTTTCACCAGACGGCAAATCATTAAGAAAAGGTTTTTTAAAAGCACCTATAAAGTTTGGCAGAATATCATCAGGCTTTACATCAAGAAGGTTACACCCAGTTTTAAATGAAGTTAGAGCTCACTATGGAGTTGACTATGCAGCACCTTACGGCACACCTGTTCATGCCACTGCCGATGGGAAAATTATTGCACGAGGCTATAAAAAAGGGAACGGATATTATGTGAAGCTAAAGCATAACAATGGATATGAAACAATGTATATGCACTTTTCCAAATTTAAACAAGGGCAACATATTGGCAGCTATGTAAAACAAGGGGAAGTGATAGGCTATATCGGCACATCAGGATATGCTACAGGACCTCACGTAGATTATAGAATTATAAAAAATGGCACATATTTGAACCCACTGGCATTTAAATCACCATCAAAATCGTTACCAAAAGAAAAAATAGAAAATTTTACCAAAGCTACTGCTTTATATGCATATATGCTTGACAGCACATATTACAGACTGGCTAAGTTTAAAATGCTGAAATAGTGAAATGTGATTTATCACATCAGTTTAAGTATATTTTCTTCTACACCCACTATAACTAATTCGTCGTTTTCATTTATTACGTAATCCGGATTGACGGTAAGCTTTAACTTGTCGTTAGCTCTTTTAATCGCAAGGATATTAAGATCATACTTTCTTCTCAAATCTAATTCTTTTAATGACTTACCAATTAAATTTTTGTTAGCCTTAATATTTACGATTTTTAGATCACCTTCCAAATCAAGCATTTCAAAAAAATTTTCAAAATTAATCTTTGTAGCAACTTTTTTGGCTATCTCCCTCTCAGGTAAGATTACTTGGTCTGCACCCATTTTGTAGAGTATTTCTTCTTGTATTTTTGTATTTGCTTTACAAATAACATATTTTGTTTCAAGTCTCTTCAGAAAAGCAAGGGTCAGAATCTGACTTTCAAAGCTGTTACTCATGGAAAGAACAACTACATCAAATTTATTTATTGCCAGCTCTTTTAAAGTGTCTTCATCAGCTACATTAGCACAAACGGCTTCCGTAACATCATCCTTAATCTGCTCAACAATCATTTTATTTTTATCTACAGCTAATACTGAGTGTCCGTATTTATAACATTCTCTGGCAACCGAATACCCAAAATAGCCCAAACCAAATACAGCAACATCTTTTTTCATTTTTCACCCCAAAATAATCTTTTCTTCAGGATATTTTAAATGTGTTTTTTTATCTTTATTTAAAAGTAACATAAATAAAATGGAAGGTCCGACCCTTCCTGCAAACATTAAGAATATCAACAAAGACTTGCCAATACCGTCAAGCTTTGATGTAATTCCCAAAGATAATCCTACCGTACCCACAGCAGAAGCAACCTCAAAAAATGTATTGATAAATCCGAAATCATCATAAAGTAACAATATAGTCGTACCTACAGAAATAAACAATATATAAAGGAAAAATATCGCATGTGCCCTTAAAATATTCTGATAAGGTATCTCCCTTTTAAATACAACAAGCCTATCACTACCTTTTAAGGTATTTAAAACAGATAATACTATTACAAAGAAAGTCGTAGTCTTGATACCGCCACCGGTTGAACCGGGTGAAGCACCAACCACCATTAATATGAAAATAACAAAAATACTTACATTATGTAATCCAGCAATATCTACAGAATTAAACCCTGCTGTTCTTGCGGTTATGGACTGAAAAAAAGCATCTACAATTGTAAGTTTTCCGCCCTCAACTACATATAATATTAACATCCCTGAAATTATCAAAAAGAATGTAGTTATAATTACTATTTTTGTATGACTTTTTAATCTATTTTTTAATCTAAAAAATCTCATAACATCAAAAACCACATAAAACCCTATCCCACCCAGAATAATCAATATCGCTATTACAACTTTAATGTAAGCAGACTGATTGACCAGACTTTCATCAAAAATAGAAAAACCGGCATTACAAAACGCTGATATTGAGTAAAATATTGAATAATAGAACGAATCGGATAAATTTATATTCTCCATATAAAATCCAAAAAACAATAAAATACTGCCAATAACCTCTATCGTAATCATATAACCAATGATAAAAACAATAATATTGTCCGTTTCTGCAATGGAAAGAGTGCCACTAATCTTTGCAACCGATATTCTCCCCTTTAAATCAAGCTCACCCCGTAAAAACAGAACAATAAATGTAGTCAAAGTCATTATCCCTATCCCGCCAAGCTCTATAAGAAGTAGAATTATAATCTGCCCCCAAAAGTTAAAACTTGAGACTGGAAAAGTGGCAAGACCTGTAACGCAAACAGCTGAAGTAGCCGTAAACAGTGCATCTATATATGTGTAATTATTTCGGTAATTTATTCCTGGGATACTTAATAAGAGTGAACCAATAATAATCAATAAACCAAATGTTATGACAAATAAATTTAGAGGATTTCTAAAAAATTTCTTCATAAATTAAAATGCCGGTAGAATCACCGGCCAATGTTATTTTTTGCCAATTAGAAAGAAACTACCTCTTTAACTTCAGGGATAGCATCTTTAAGTCTCATTTCGATGCCGTGTTTTAAAGTCATTGTGCTAAATGGGCAGCTTCCGCAAGCCCCTGTTAGCTGAACCTTAACAACACCATCATCTGTCACACCAATAAGCTCTACATCCCCACCATCTGCCTGAAGTGTAGGTCTTACTTGCTTTAATACTTCTTCTACTCTTTCTTTCAAAGTCATCTATTCCTCCTAATGTTTAACTTTATCTTTTATTTTAGCTTTCATTTCGTCAACAATTTTAGGGTCTTTGCCAACCCTGACATAATAATCTTTCAATGCTGCCTCGATAGCCTCTTCAGCCATAACAGAGCAATGAATCTTAGCAGGTGGCAACCCATCTAACGCCTCAACTATAGCATTATTTGTCAGCTCAAGAATCTGCTCTACAGTCTTGCCTTTCAAAAGCTCGGTTGCCATAGAGCTTGAGGCAATTGCAGCTCCGCAACCAAATGTTTTAAACTTTACATCTTCGACTATTCCATCATCGCTAATCTTTAGGTAAAGTTTCATGACGTCTCCGCAAGCAGGGTTTCCAACCTCACCTACTCCGTTAGCATCATTAATCTCACCCATATTTCTTGGATTCATAAAATGTTCCATTACTTTGTCGCTGTATGGTCCTTTTGCCATCTTTTCCTCCTGTGAATCTAAATTTTTAAACCATATTTTAAAATATGTAAATTACTTTTTATTATAATAAGGTGACATCTCACATAATCTTGTAACAATGGTAGGTGTCACCTCTATTACCTTATCGATATCTTCTTCCGTAATATATTTTGACATTGAAAAAGTCATTGAGCCTGCACAAATGTCATTTGGCACACCCACTGCGGTTAATACATGGGAAGCAGCCAAATCGTCTTCATCCTCAGCCAAAATATTTGAAGAGCACGCAGAACCGCTTGCACCGTAGATATTATTCAAAGAATACCACAACAACAGCGATTCCCCTTCAATATATTCTATCCAAAAACTTACATGACCGGGCAGCCTTTTTGATTTGTCCCCGGTAATATGCAAAAAGTCGAACATACCTTCAAGGGATGCCATTAACTTTTTGCCAAGAGCTTGCATTCTTGGGACATATGTATCCATCTCAGCTTTTGCAATTCTCGCAGCCTCACCCAATCCTACGATACCCGCTACATTTTCGGAACCACTTCTATACCCATTTTCCTGAAAACCGCCATCAAATAATGGTGTTAGTTTTACTTCTTTATTTACGTAAAGTGCACCAGTACCTCGTGGTCCGTAAAAGTTTTGTCCCGCAAGTGAAAGCAGATCGCAATTAAAATCCTTTACGCTTACTTTTTGATGACCGACAGAAGCAACCGCATCTACATGATAAATAACCCCTTTCTCCTTACAAATCTGGCCGATTGCAGCCGAATCTTGAATAGTCCCTATTTCAGGGTTAGCAGACATAATGGATACTAAAAGCGTATCATCCGTAATTGACTTTTTTAAATCATCAAGATTTATCTGCCCATTGTTATCAACCTTAAGCTTTGTGATTTTATAGCCCTCATTTAAAAGCTTTATACAGGTATTTTGAACTGAAAAGTGCTCAATCTCACTGATGATTATATGTTTTTTATTTTTATACTTATCATTTAAAGCCAAGCCCTTTATAGCCATATTGTTTGATTCTGTGCCACACGAAGTAAATACTATTTCATCTGGTGTCGCATCTATCAGATTTGCTACATGCTCCCTTGCTTCGTTTACCGCTTCAAAAGCTTCCCTACCCAACGGGTAAAAATGTGCGCTCGGATTCCCGTATTTTTCTTTTAGAAACGGAATCATCTTTTCAACTACACGCTCGTCCGGTTTAGTCCCTGCAACATTGTCAAGATAAATCATTTTATTCTCCCATATTAAATTTTATTTTTTCTAAAATCTGCTCGGATATCAATTTTAAGTAATCTGCTACTATTGTTACCCTGTCATCATCAATAAGATAAATCTTATGAGTCCTGTCATGCAATATACCTGAAAGAGCAATCTCCTCTTCCAAATAGTCGCTATAAATTTCCACATTGAAAGGCTTAAAAATATCAATAATCATATATGTGGAAAAAGGTAAAAGTCTCAAATCAAAGTTAGATATTATTGTGTCACCAAACCTTGAAATATACTCTTTTAGTCCATTCTGCCCAAACCCCATTCCTAAAATAGCATTAAAAGGGATAGAGCTCTTCAGTATTTTTGGCTCTGTATTTCCAAAAGTAAATATATCCTTAGTCTGATTAACCAAATCATCTATCCCCGCTTTACCAAATATACATGTGGGGTAATATATATTCCCTTTTATCGCATCCAATGAATCACCAAAATATTTTTCTAAAAGATAAACACTTGGCTCGACTATATCTTCGGTATTGTTATAGTAATTTTTTACAACTCCGGTCAGGTCTAAAACTGTTCCATTATAATTTTTTATAACATTCACCAGTTTTTCGTTAAAATCACTTAAAACAATAAATACATCATAAGCTGTTATATCCTGAATTTCTTCCTCATCAGCAATTTGTTCAAGAATAATGTTACCGTCAGAAGTAAACTCTTCTAACTCTTTATACAAAAAATTATCTTTACTAAACACACCAATATTTTTCATTTTAATACCTTTTTAGTCTTTTTTAGAAAATATACGATTAAGAGAAAAAAATCAATGATTATTTTTCAAAAACAAGGGTATCATTATCATTAACATAAAAATATAGATTTTTTAGGGGTTGTCTGTACTCCCCAAGCCCTTGAATAACCTGATCTTTATATTTTATTGTTACTGCTGCAGCGTTGCCGATATCAAGCTTAAACGAATTATCAAAACCTATATTCTTAACCAAATCCTTTTCAGCGATAAAATCATAGTCAGTCTTATTATCAGCTTTTAAATGAATCCAACATATATCATTAAATAATAAACTTACAACCTTATTAGGCTTCTTTTCTTTATCTTGATCCTTTTTAAACACTTCATTGGCAACTATTTCAGGGTCTATCTTAACCTCATTACTTTTTGTACTTACTGAGACATTGTCAACACTCACGGCACTATTATTATCCAAACTCATATTATCCTGACCTGTATTGTCAGTCTTAACACTCTCCTGTATAACTTCATCTGTTGTATTTATTGCTTCTTGTGTTGAATCTTTTTTATATGACAAAAAGATTATCAGTGAGAGTACAACAATCACCCCTAAAGTTGCAAAGAACATTTTATTAAAATTATTATTGCTATTAGAAGTATTGTTTACTTCAGAATCAGCAATACTCATTTTTTTCTTTCCAAAGTTATCCTTCGAAAACTCCTCTTTAAAAATATCCTCAATCTCTTTCTCATTTAGTTTCAGAAAAGATGCATAATTTCTAATAAACCCAAAAGCATGGGCATATGAAGGGAGCTTCTCAATCTCTCCACTTTCAATCAAATTTAGAAAAGTGGTACTTATTTTTGTCTTTTTAGAAATATCTTCTAAGTTAAGACCCTGTTTTTCCCTTTCTTGTTTTAAAATTTCAGAGATTTTACTCATTGTATATACCCATCTTCATCAAATAAGACTTTGCTTCATCAACAAATTTGGCATTGTTCTTGGCATCAATTACTTCCGAAAAATACTTAGCCGCTTCTTGATATTTTCCGTTATCATAATAAAACTTTCCGGCTTCAAGTTTAAGCTCCAAATATTCAGGATTTATCATTATAGAAGTCAAAAGGGTCCTTTCAGCATCATCAATTTTTCCTGAAAACAGATAACTTCTGTAAAGCAATAGAGTCGGTGCCACTACCTTTGGATTTGTCTTTACGGTTGTTTCCAGATACTGAGCTGCTTCTTCGTATCTTTTAAGATTAAACAAAGCAAGACCTATATTGTAATTTACAAGAGAGGCTGATGGATAACCTGGGTCGTTTAATACAATCTGCCATTGCTTGATTGCCTCTTCCAATTTCCCTTCTGAAGCCAATATTGAAGCATATGTATTTATATACTCTGACTCCTTCGGGTTAAGCTCCAATGCCTTTTGAATATTGTGTTTTGCATCAGCAATACGATTTCTTTTTATGTAAAATGTGGATAAAGCGTAATAAATTCTGTCATTTTTAGGGTCAATAGCCAATGCCTTTTCAAATTCTCCCACGGCGAGATAATCTTTGTCAGTATTAAGGTATGCAAGCCCCATTTTAAAGTGTGATTCGGCAATAACCTCATCACTTACATTGGAATTAGGAGATTTTGACGCACAACCAATCAATAACATTACAATCAATAAACTAAATATTTTTCTCATAAATTAACCTCAACCCATTTAATGTTAAATTCGGCTCGTATATTTTTAAGTATTTGGAGTCATCGATAAAAATACTTCCTAATCCTCCGGTTGCAACAATGTTAACATGCTTTCCTTTAAATTGCTCGTCAATAATCCTTTCAATAATACCATCCACTACCGATAAGTAACCAAAGTATATTCCTGACTTAATAGAATTGATAGTGTTGTTACCGACAACTCTGCTACACTTTTCTATCTCTACTTCAGGCAATTTGGCTGTTTTACTTCTCAGGATACTTGCGGAAAGTTTTATCCCGGGGTATATGATCCCGCCGAGATATTCAGAACGATCATTTACCACGTCAAATGTAGTCGCCGTACCAAAATCTACCACTATCACCGGGGTGCCATATTGCTCTATTGCGGCCACAGCATTTACAACCCTATCAGCACCAACCTCTTTCGGATTCTCAAGCTTTATTTTAAGGCCTGTCTTTACCCCAGGGCCAACAACAAGCGGCTCCAAATTAAAATATTTTCTCGTTAATTTTGAAAAAGTATATATCAGCTGAGGGACAACACTTGAAATAACAACACTGTCTATCTTTTTACTGTCTATCCCTTGACCATTTAAAAGTAAAAGGACAGTTGCCGCATACTCATCCGTCGTCCTTAACACATCAGTTGCCAACCTAAAATTAGCAACCAATTCTTCATCTTTAAACACACCAATCACAATATTGGTATTACCAATATCAACTGCAAAAATCATATCCGATATCTCCACTATATAATACTCTTTCTATACCAGATTTATCTGATACAATCAAGCCGCCATAATGATTTATTCCCTTTTCAAAAAATATACTTTTTTTATTATCCACCGTCACTGATATTTCTCTGTTAAAACAACACGAATAAGAAGGCCACAGTTTTTTTAAGTCAATAAAATCATTTTTAAGCTGCTCAATTTTTATTTCTAACTCATTAACAAGCTCAGCAAGCAATGTTTCTCGTGACAAATCTTTACCCAAAACAATCTTTAGTGAAATAGCTATATCTTTCAACGTTTCTTCAATATATGTATTGTTCACATTGATACCGATACCAAATATCACTTTTGCAAGACGATTTCCGCTAAATCTTGTTTCAATAAGTATTCCACCGGCCTTCTTATTATTAATCATAATATCATTTGGCCATTTTAAGTAACAATCCGCATATTTTCTTATCACATCGCATACGGCATAACCGATAACGATATTAAGCTGCAGAAGATTTTCAGGTTTTATATTGCCTAACACACATGAAAAATAAAGATTTTCGTCACAACTACTGCTCCATTTGCGGTTACTTCTCCCCTTCCCTTTAGTTTGCATATCAGCAAAAATAATACTACCATAAGGCAAGTCATTTTCAATTGCATAGGTATTGGTTGAATCAATACTTTGAAAATAAAGAAAATTTCTACCAAGCTCTTTTGTATTTAAAATTTTAAAATAAAGTTTCTTATCAAACATTAACGTATTTTTTTACGGCATTTTTCAGCTCTGTCAAATCAGCCCCTTTAATAACAAGCTCTACATTCTTATACTTTTTATAATCATCTATATCGTAAGGGTTTGCAGTATATAAAATCACGGGAACATCTTCATCAACCCTCTTTATTTCTTCAAGGACTTTTTTGCCGTCAACTTTTGGCATTCTTATATCAAGAATTACCAAGTCTATATCCTCCTCACTAAAGCTTATAAGAGCTTCTTCCCCATCAACAGCGGTAATAGTATTAAATCCTAACTCACAAAATTCATCTCTTAACAACAGCCTTATGTTACTGTCATCATCAACAATAAGCACCGTAATCACAATTCCTCCTAAATTATATATGATTGTATATTTGTTTATCTATAAAAAATCTTACAATATCTTTGTCAAGCTTATTATTTTCTGCTTCTTCCTGAATTATTTTCAGTGCGACATCCACAGAAACAGCCTTTTTATAAGGCCTATCCTTTGCTGTCAATGCATCAAAAATATCCGCCACAGCCATAATTCTACCATAAATATGTATCTCTTCCCCTTTCAAACCAAACGGATAACCTGTGCCATCAATTTTTTCATGGTGCATACAGGCAATCTTTGGTACATCTTTTAATTTTTGAGTCCAAGGAATTTTATTTAGATAGTCATATGTATGGTAAACGTGAGATTCAATCTCTTTCCTCTCTTCATCTGTTAAAGTCCCTCTCTTGACAGATAAACAGCCATATTCTGCTTTTTCAAGCAACCTAATCTCCTCGCCATTTATCCCTTTAAAAGCATAGTTTGCACATTCTTTCAAATCGTTGCCTATATCTGAATCCAAAATGGTAGGCTCATTTGCCTTAAGTACACTTTCATAATAACCAACAAGCTTATTATAAGCGTCATCAGAAGTAGATTTGGCGACACACATTGCATATAAAAACTTATATTTAACAGCTTCAAGCTTATCAGGAAACAATTTCTTCGGTTTGTTTAACACATATTCCCTAACCCCTATCTTCCCAAAATCATGCAGCAAACAAGAATACCTCAAAAGGGTCACATCGTCAGTGGTCATCTTAAAATCGGGGAAGCTAACATCATCCTTATCCATCTCTTCGGCAATCTTCATTGTAATTTTTGTTACTCTATCGGTATGTCCTCTTGTCACAGGGTCTCTTGCTTCTATTGCCTGAATACTTGCAGTAATAAATCCGTCCCACATCCTTTCTATATCCCCATACAGGATACTGTTTTCAAGAGCTACCGCCACAATACCACTCAGCGAATATAAAATACTTATATCTTCATCATTAAAAGGGATAACAATATCATCAACATTCAAAGATGTTAACTTTACTTTTTCAGTCTTCCTATTAATAAGCTGCAGCACACCTATCAAATCCTTATTGATATTTAAAAGTGGTATTGATAACACAGATTTGGTACGATAACCGGACATCTTATCAAAATCCACATTAAATTTATATGGTTTATTTGTGTCAATATAATAAACATCTTCAACGTGGACAACCTCCTTCATCAAACCCGAATAACTTGCAATACTCTTTTCATCAAGAGGTATACTAAACTCTTTGTAACTCACATCTATTGAATCATTTTGAATATACTTAAAAACGAGTGATTCATCCTCACTATTGTATATGAAAATGCTGCCGGCATCGCACATGACCAAGTCTCTCAACAACATTAAAGTATTTTCCATCAATGCGTCTAAGTCTCTTATACTTACCAAAGACTGCACAATCTTAATTATCTTGTCGTTATCCATCTATAGCCCTTTTGCATTTTCACATATTATAACAGGTAGATTTTAAGATTGCGATAAAAATAAAAAGTTTTAATTAAAAAATGTAAAAAATATTAGATAACTTATATCAAACCAAGAACGTTGAACTTTGAACCTTGAACGTAGAACCTTGAACGTTGAACGTTGAACCTTGAACGTTGAACGTTGAACCTTCAATATCCAAGATTTTCGCCAATAATAATAATCTCTATATCACTAAAATTGGGCTTCTTTTCAATTATTGTTGTAACTCTGCAAATTCTTTGGGGACTGTTACAATCAGAACAAACTCCTGTCACAGCACAAGGCGTATTCACATTCAACCTCTTTGTATTCATAGGCGAGGCAATTTCCTTTATTCTGTTTAGTCCAGCATTGACATCCTTAACAATTTTATTAACACCAGCAATCACCAAGGTTTTTTTAGGCCCAAAAATCATTGCAGCTACTCTATTCCCTACCCCATCCGTATTTATCAACTTTCCATCCTTTGTAAGGGCATTTGTTGATGTAATAAAAAGGTCACAAGTAAGCTGCTTTTTCCTAATTTCTAATTTTTCTTCCGGAGAAAGTGAGCCAACATTATGATTTAATATCTCCTTCCCTTTTGTCTTAAACAATTCATCAAGTTTTAAGTCTTGCAACACTGTCATAGAGCCGCCAAAACCAATTTTATTGTAATCTACAGCAATGGATTCAATATATTTAACGGCAGTTTCAGACTTTTCAAAATAAGATGCCTTAAACCCATTCTTTTCAAGATTTTCAATTGTCAAAGAAGCAGTCCTTTCATTAAACCATTTTTTTACAACTTCCATATCACCCCTACCTAAGACTTAGTTTGTGCAGTCAATTCCGCATAGCTTTGCATAACTTTGTAATAATAAAATTTTGGGATTTTTCTCCCTCTGGCCAAATATTTGTAAATATTTCTGGGTCCCAAATTATAAGCAGCTATAGCCATTTCCTCATTTCCGTTAAATTTGGTTAAAAGGTAATTATAGTAATTTATTCCGAGCCTGATATTTATGACAGGGTCAAATATCTCTTTTTTATTCTCCACCGACAAATCATCAACTTTTTCGGATATATAATATGCAGTATCTGGTAACAATTGCATAAGACCTATGGCACCTTTCCTTGAAACCGACTTATAATTAAATGAGCTTTCGGTCTTTATAATTGCAAGCATAAGATAAGGGTCAAGATTATTCTTCACAGATTCCTCTACAATAGAATAAGCTATATCAGTAATAGTATACTTATTATATTGGGTATCGAATTGTTCGATTAATTCACTTATCTTCTGCACATCAAGGTAAAAATTTAACAATTTTAAAGTATTATCAAGCTCAGTTTGAAGCTTAGAGTATTTTTTACTTAAATTTTCAGAATAAGTTACGTAGCTGTTTACCTTTTTGACGAGATAAAAATTAAACATCATTGAAAACAAAGAGATTGATATGCTTAATATAAGCAAAACATTAACATACATTTTCAAAGTTTTTTTCACTTAAAAACACCTCAAAGTGTAAAATTCAGATTTATATGAAATGGGAAATACCCCAAATAGTTGAATTTGATTTTTGTGAAAAAATATACTACTTTTAAAAAAAAGCAAGCAATTATTTGCTACGTGAGCATAACATGTTGAGATTAAAAGAACTTTATTTTGGAAAGTTTCTAAAAAGGTATAAAAGATTCTTTGTGGATATTTTATATAATGACGAAATTATCACTCTTCACAACCCAAACACCGGCTCTATGAAATCAATCTTAGAAAAGGACAATTTGGTTGCTTTCAGCATATCCGATAATGAAAAAAGAAAGTTAAAATATACGATGGAAGGGATTAAAGTTGGAAATCACTGGTTTTATACCAACACTATAGCAGTCAATAAAATTGTCGAGGCTGCAATATATGATAATGAAATATCTGAATTTAGTGAATTTTATTCAGTTAAACGGGAATTCAGATATAAAGATAGCAGAATCGACTTTATGATAAAGCTAAAAAATGGTAGAAATGCCCTTATAGAAGTAAAAAATGTCACTATGTTTGATAAGGATTTTGCATATTTTCCCGATGCCACTACTACAAGAGGCTTTAAACATTTGAATACATTAGCAGAATCAATTGCTGACGGCTTTATCCCTTATATGCTCTATATCATACAATCGCCAAATGACAGATTTAAGTGTGCCGATTTTATTGATAAAGATTATTGTGAAAAATTAAAAGAGTTAAAAGAAACAATCAATGTAATAGTGTATAAAAATATTTTTGAGCCTGAAAAAAGCTTATGTTATTTGGATAAACTAAATCAAACCTAAAAGGGTAATAATGTCATTGTCAATATCAGCCTTACCGACTTTTGAGCCATAATCTATTTTTACAAAGATATCAGAGCATTTGGAAAGCTCAAACATGCTCCATACTGCGGCATTTTTTTTAATCTTTTCCATAATAAATTGCCTTTCGTTAACCAAAGAAGGGTTAATTTTATATACTACAATCTGCATAAGTCTTTTAGAAAGCATATAAAAAAGCGGGGCAAGATTTTCGTTATTTTTTGCCATACCTTCCAGGATTTTCATACACTTCTGTTTATTTTTTTCAAAATAACTATCTATAAAGTCGAATAAACTTTCGCTTTTTGCATAACTTATCTTCTCCAAAATCTCATTTTCACTTTCCGGTTTTTTATAAGCATAATAAATTTTTAATTTTTCAAGTTCATTTTTAACTATTCCAAAATCTTTACCACACATCTCATAAATCTCTTCCGCAGCCAGTTTGCTGAGCTTAATGCCCATTTCAGAAAACATATCTGCAATTAAATTTAAATCTGAATATTTATTTTTCTTTGGTTCACTAAGGATTTTGATGTTTTCACATTTCTTAAAATCAGCAGTCACTTTCTCTTCGGCCGACAAAAAGATAATAACGGATTCAGATTTGGAAACCGCACTTAAAATTTCTTCCGTCCTCTTTAGCTTTTCTGTTTTTTTAACTATCGCAATTTTTAAATCACTGAAAAGAGGGAGTGATGATATGAAAAAAACAAAATCCTCATAATCAAATTCATCGCCGTAATAGACTTTTTTGTCTACTTCAAGGTCGGCAAACCTTTCTAATTCTTTTTCTACCTGCTCATTATGAAAACTGTCACTTCCAATAATCAATATTTTATCTGTTTTCGAATTCATACTTAAAGTCTAACAATAGATTTTTTATACCTTTTCTGAATGCATCATCCCTATTTTGAATATTGCCCGAAATATTTTCCGTCAAATTAAAACTCTCACTTTTGGACTTAACTTTTTCATATACTACTCTTGAATTTTGGTCAGACACATAAATTTTAAGCTTTATATTTATATCCGAAGCTACAGCCTGATTTGATACGGAAGTAATACTCGATTCGGTTTTGGCGCTGATAAGATCAAACTTGATAATATAATCTGCCTTATCTTGCATAGCCAACATACCATATTTGCTGAAGAAATCGTTTACTTCATCACTTAGTAAAGACTGATAATCGGACTCAAAATAACTATTTTTAATTTCAGACACATAAAATTTATACTTTGCCTCTCCTGAGGCAAACTCAACGCCTGCAAATCTGTATCCGCAGGCGCTGATAAAAATAACCAATAATATTAATATTTTTTTCATACTTATTTAATCACAAGGCTAATAAGTTTTTGAGGCACATAAATTTCTTTAACAATGGTCTTCCCTTCGAGATAACCCATAATCTTCTCATTGCTTTTGGCAGCATTAATGGCTGTATCTTTGTCCACATCCCTTGGAAGAGTTATCTCAGCCCTTACCTTACCATTTACCTGTATTGCAAGAGTTACTTCATCCTTCACTGTGTATTTTTCTTCATATGCAGGCCAGCTTTCTTGTGAAACAAATCCTGACATACCTACAAGCTGCCACAACTCCTCACACATGTGAGGTGTAAAAGGGGTCAAAAGCTTTACCATATTTAATAAGCAATCTTTAAACAACATTTTTTCATAATCAGTGGATAGTTTAGGCTCAATCAAATAAAGATTGTTTGTCAATTCCATAATGGCAGCGACAGCAGTATTAAGTTGAAATTTTTCAATATCGCTTGTCACCTTTTTTATCGTTACATTCATATGATATAAAATCTCTTTTGCTAATTTACTGTCATCATCTGCCGCATTAAAGTCCTGCCTAATCAAATCGATATTGTTTGAAAACAGTCTAAATACTCTGTTTAAAAATCTGTAACACCCTTCAACCCCCTGTTCACTCCACTCAAGGTCTTTTTCAGGTGGAGCGGCAAATAGACTGAAAAGTCTTGCCGTATCGGCACCATATTTCTTTATTAATGCGTCTGGGTCAACGACATTTTTCTTTGACTTACTCATCTTTTCAACTCTGCCGATAGTGACATCCCCGCCGCAAAGCTTACATTTTCCGCCTTCCACCTCTTCAGGGAATAGCCATCCGTCTTTTTTACAAGAATAAGTTTCTTTGCAGACCATACCTTGAGTGAGAAGTCTTTCAAAAGGCTCATCTATATTAACAAACCCCAAATCTCTTAGCACCTTCGTGTAAAACCTCGCATACAAAAGGTGCATAACGGCATGCTCAACGCCGCCTATATATTGGTCAACATTCATCCAATACTCAGCCTCAGTCTTGTCAAATATATTGGTATCGCATTTTGGTGAACAATATCTTAAAAAATACCATGACGACTCCACAAACGTATCCATGGTATCTGTTTCCCTTTCCGCATCAATACCACATAATGGGCACTTGACATGCTTGAATTCGGAGGATGTTTCAAGAGGATTGCCACTCCCAGTAAATTCTACATCCAAAGGGAGTCTCACAGGCAAGTCAGATTCAGGCACAGGGACGATTCCACATTTTTTACAATGAATTACAGGGATAGGCGCACCCCAATAGCGCTGTCTTGATATCCCCCAATCCCTAAGTCTGTAATTGACAGTTTTTTTACCTATATTTTCTTCTTCAAGAAATTCCGTAATTTTCCCTTTCGCTTCCTCATTTGTAAGCCCATCAAATTTACCTGAGTTAACCATCACTCCAGGGCCGGTATAAGCCTCTTGCATATCAGCAGGATTTAGGCTTTCCCCTTCCGGATTTATTACCACTACAATATCAAGATTATATTTTCTTGCAAATTCAAAGTCCCTCTGATCGTGTGCTGGTACTGCCATAACAGCACCAGTCCCGTAATCCATCAAGATATAATTTGCGATATACACGGGAATCTCTTTTTTAGTCAAAGGATTATATACGTACCTACCGGTAAAAAATCCCTTTTTCTCTTTATTATCAGCTGCCCTGCTGATTTTGTCATCTTTAAGAATACTGTTTATAAATTTCAGCCCTTCCTCTTCATATTCAGTCCCTTTTATAAGCTCTTTGGCCATTTCATGCTCCGGAGCCAAAAGCATAAATGTAACACCATATAAAGTATCAGGTCTTGTTGTAAAAACAGTAATTTTCTGATCAAAATCCTTTACATCAAAATCTATCTCCGCACCGTATGACTTGCCTATCCAATTTCTCTGCATTGTCAAAACTTTTTCAGGCCAATCGGTAAGTTTGTATGTATATTCCAATAGCTCTTCAGCATAGTCGGTAATTTTAAAAAACCAACCGTTTATCTCCTTCATAGTTACATTGCTGGAACATCTCCAACATTTTCCATCCTCTACCTGCTCGTTTGCTAAAACAGTATTGCAATCCTCACACCAGTTTACGGTAGATTTTTTTCTATAAATAAGGCCTTTCTCAAACATTTTCAAAAATACAAGCTGCTCCCATTTGTAGTATTCCGGGTCACAGGTAGCAAGCTCCCTATCCCAATCATATGAAAGTCCAAGCTGTTTTAACTGCGCTCTCATGTAATCTATATTTGAGTATGTCCATTTGGCCGGATGAATTTTATTTTTAATCGCTGCATTTTCAGCGGGAAGTCCGAAAGCATCCCACCCCATTGGGTGAAGCACATTAAATCCGTTCATCTTTTTAAACCTTGCAACCACATCACCGATTGCATAATTTCTCACATGCCCCATATGAATCTTACCTGACGGGTAAGGAAACATCTCAAGACAATAATATTTTGGTTTGTTTTTATCATAAGATACTTTAAATACCTTATTCTCCGCCCACTTTTTCTGCCATTTATTCTCAATTTTTGATGCATCGTAATACATAAAAATCCTCCGAATTATATATTATTAAACTAAGATATTACTAAGAAAAAAATCAAACTTCAACCAAGAAATTTTTTTATTAATACCTTTTTTACAACTTTAAAAAAATTGTATATTAGAATGCGGCTTTTAAAATCATTGGCTCAATCTCTCAGTCAACTCACTCAAAAGCTGAAATGATGATTTCTTATACAAAAAATCATTATTGCAAGCCACCCCTTTTGACTGAATAAGAACGTTAAAGTTTGTGCCAAATCCGCCTTCAGGCATTATCAAAGATTTAAGGGATGCTCTCTGAAGGTCTGTCATATTTTGATTGTCAAATTCGTCCATTATTCCGCTTGCAATCAAAAAAGTCCATTGAGGGAAAAAATTAACAAAGTCCAAGCCTGATTTTTCACCGTAATATTTTAATGCGGAAAAATCTACAAAAGCAGTAATATCTTGAAATCCAATCCTTTCAAAAAAGTCATTATTCTGTGTATGTTTGAAATAGCAAGTAACCGTCCCATCCATTCTAAAAGGTGCGTATAACTGCTCCGCCATAAAACCGTAATCAATAGTTATTACCAATCCCTTATTAATTTTATTCCCCAAATCCTTTATCCAACTTACACTATCCAGGTTGATATCGGCAATCTGTTTGTCTATTAACCTAATCTTTAAAGTATTCAAATATTCACTTAATTCAGCAGTAGATAAATTGTCAGGATAAAACGTAAATTTACCTTCATGTTCAATCACATAAAGCTCTTTTATTTCACCGCCTATACTTATTACCCTGTGCACGGGGAAAGCATCAACCAATTCATTTGAGAAAAACACACCGTTAAAGTTACTTAACTCTTCAAATGACTTCCACTGCAGTTTATTCAAATGCTCTTTGAGATTTTCTTGTTGAAATTTTATCAAATAATCACTTTTCTCAATTATAGTGTAGGTCATATTTTCATAAAAATTCGGCTCATTCTCTTTAAAATAATTTAAAATATCATTAGCCAGAAGGCCACTGCCTGCACCCATCTCACAAAGATTTGGCTCAAGATTTAGCTGTGAAATAGCTTTAAAAATCCCTTTGGCAATACTTTTCCCAAATGACTCCGATGCATCCACAGATGTGTAGAAACTCCCCTGCTGTCCAAAAGGATTCTCCTTTTGATAATACCCTAACTCGGGATAATAAAGGGCTATATCCATAAATTCTCTAAAGGTAATCTTTCCATTTTTTTTAATGTTATCCATTACAATTTCACGAATTTTCAAATCCATTACTTCACCTTAAAAAATAGTGTAATTACAGCCTTGTCAAGCTGCCCTTGGGAGCCTGCCGGCTCAAACTTAAGCTTTGACACGAAATCTGTTGACAGCTTTTCTATGTAACTATCCGTTGCAGTCAAAAAGGTAATTTTTAACGGATTACCTTTAAAGTCAACATAAAATTGTATTTTTACTTCCGTATCATTTTCAAGTGAATAATCAGGCATGCTTGGAATAAATATAGGCTTTCTGACCCTCACCGAGCTTGATTCAATCTTGAAAAAATCACTGCTACTTTCATTATTTTCCGCTGCAAGCTCAGCTCTGTTAAGCCCCATCTTACTTTCCAGTTCAGAGGAAACATCAATATTCGCATTTTCCGGATTATAAGCTGGCGATACAATATTTTCTTCTTTCCTATCAAGGTTTATCTTTTCTCTTGAATCAAACTCAGGAAGCTTCACATCAGGGGGGAGAGTTTTCTGATTATCAAAACTTTCATTTAATATTTTACTAGCCAAATCATAAGCCGATAGCTCTTTCGGCTTTGTTTCCTTCTTTTTAATATTTTCTGTTTTCACTCTTGGAGCCTTGACAAACTCAACATCAATGATTTTTTCAATATTGGCTGAAATATCGATATTAAAAGACGGTAGCACGTAAAGCAACGCTATATGAAATATCAAAGATACAGTCAAAAATATTAAAAAAAAGCCTCGGCTTCCTATCATTCTTCCTCAGCTGCAATTGCAAACCTGTCAAAACCTGCTTTTTTGCTCTCATCCATAACAAACACCACATCACCGTGTTTGCTATCCTTATCCGCTTGAATAATAACAGTGGCGTTAGGATTTTCACTGTAAAGATTTTTTATTTTACTTTTAAAGGCAATCTTGGATACCTCTTTCCCATTTACAAGCAGAGCACCTGCTTTTGTAACCGAAACATTTACATTTTTTTGAGTCTCAACCGATTCCCCTTTAGCTTTAGGAAGATTTACCTTTAAGGAGTTTGTATAGACAAATGTAGTAGACACCATAAAGAAAATCAAAAGCAAGAATACAACGTCTATGAGAGGGGTCAAGTTTATCTCAAGCCCTTTATCTTTGGAACTTTCCTTAAACTTCATATTATTCCTCTTTAAAAACTAAATTTACTATACCTGATGCTGCTATCTCAAGTTCGTTTGATATCTTCTCTGACCTATGTCTGACAATATGATAAAAAATAACTGTAGGGATAGCGACAGAAAGCCCCGCAGCTGTAGTCAATAGGGCTTCGGAAATACCACCCGCAAGTGCCTGAGCATTTCCTATCCCTTGTTGAGAGATAACTATAAATGTCTTAATCATACCTATAACTGTACCAAGAAGTCCGAGAAGGGGGGAAACGGTGGCAATAGTCTGTAGTGTAGGTAAAAATTTATCTAATTTACGAGATTCAAACCTTCCCGTCTCTTCCACAAGCTCCATTAACCTTGAAATAGGCAGATCGAGATTATTAAGCATACTTTTTGATATATTTCCTATAGCACAAGGCTTTAAATCGCATAGTGACCTTGCATCTTCATAAGATTTTGCTTTCAGAAAAGCGTGCATCTTTTCCATAAACATTGACGGGACATACTTTTCAGTACGAAGCGAAAATAATCTTTCAAGAAATATTGCCAGAGACAACACAGAAAGAAAAATTATCGGGTACATCAAGACCCCGCCTTTTTGAATTATTTCAAACATCAAGACCCCCTATTTTAAATCTTTTAATATTTTTTTAACCTTTTCAGCATTTGCTTTATTGCCTAATGCGGTATAACTTCTGATTGCATTCTCAAGAGAAAGTTTACTAAATTCTGAGTTTTTGTCCAGATAATAGGCTTTCATTGAATATTTGACGGCATTTTTAAAATCATTTTGATAATATAGATATAACGAATTAAAATAAATACCTGACAAAACATAGGTCCTTATTTCGGAATCAATAAGATTGTCTATCTCACTCTTGTAGTTTAAAATATTTTTATTGTCACCGACAAGTTTCAGTGCCTTTTTAATCCCTTCAAGATAAATCGCTCTGTCATCTTCAATAAAGCTATTGGCAATCTGTATAATTTTGTCAGGGTTTTCATAAAGATTTAAAAGCCTTTTCTTACTTAAAAGGTCAAATCTTTTATTGCCAATAAGTTTCTCATACACAGAAATAGCCTTTGACTTATCCACAGGCTCATAACACTCTGCCTGCAAGAGATATGCGTCATCATTATCTAAGAATTTGCTAATCAAATATTCCGTATCTTTGATACACTCTTTGAACCTTCCGAGTTTTTTAAAGATGTCCCCTCGTAGCAGAAACGCATCTTTGTTGTTTTTTGAGTCAGAAAAATTATCAAAATAATAGTTTAAAATGTAAATCGCACTTTGAAGATTATTCTGGTTTACACTTTCCTTGGCAAGCTCTATGACAAGCTGCCCTTTCCTGTCAAAATTTCTGTCCTTTATAAGCTTGAAAATCTCATCCACATATTTTTCACTATCACCTTTGACCCTTTTAATATTGATTATCCCGAAAATAGAATCATATACATATTTGTTTTTGTTTAACAAATCAAAAAATATCGATTCGGCTTCTTTGTATTTCTTCAAAGAGTAAAGTGACTTGCCTCTAAGCAGCAGATAATTGTCATCTTGATAGTTTGTAGAATTTAAAAGGTATAAGACCCTTTCATAGTCACCTTTTAAAAAATAATAATTTACAGCCGAATCAAAAAATTGCTTATTATTTTTATATTTTTCCACAATAGCTCGCGCCGCATCAGGGCGGTTAAGCTTAAAATAAATTGACATCAACAGATAATCTGTTTCCATGTCACTTTTTTTAACATTTTTCACGTATTTTAAAGCATTTTCATAATCTTTCCTGTTAAATGCCACCACACCTTTAAGATAATTACCTCTGTCAGTTTCGACATTTTTCAAATACTCAAGGGCAACATCATACTCTTTATTTATTATAAAAATCTCCCCTTTCAGCTCTTCGCAGTAAAAAGTGCTGCAATTTTCAAGCACAATTAAAGCCGTATCTGTCTGATTTCTGTTAAGATAAATCTGTCCGAGCAAATACCTTGCAGAATCTAATTTCTGTTTATCCTTACCTTCTAATATAAATCTTTTCAGATTAACTTCAGCCAAATCCTTGTTAACGTAAAAGTATGCCAACCCTTTATAATAGTAACTATTCAAAATCAACAGCTCATTAAAAGTTATTTTTTCAAAACTTGAAGCGGCGTTTAGATAATCTGACTTTTTTAAAAACAGTAAACCTTTATAAAAATTTTTGTAATCAATATTATATGAATCCTTGAAGTTAAATTTGTCCAGCAGCGACACTTCAATATTTGGGAAAGCCTTTGACATTAGCTCAAAAAACAGATTGGAAAGATAATTTTCATTTTTTATAGATTTTAAATCTGTCAAAGCCTCAAGATAATCCCCCCTATATATTTTACTTTTCACTTTAAAAAAACTTTTAAGCTCATCGTCTTCAAGTCTTTCAATATATTCAAAAGCCTTTGAGCGTTCACCTTTGCTTAGATAAATATCGATAAAAACAGGATATGAGTTTTTTGTCCCTTTATTGGCATTTTTCAGGATACTTTCAAAATCCTTTAATATGTATTTGCTGTAAAAGTAATAATCATAAAAAAAAGGGTAATTGTCTGCCAAATCAATATAATTATCAATAACCTTGACAATTTCTTCATACTTATCAAGCTTAAAAAGGGTATCAATGTAAATATAAAGCGAGTATGGCGTAAGTTTTAAATATTTATTTGCAAGCTCTATTATCGTATCATTTTTTGACATCTCTTTATAGTAGTCAAACAAGTATTCTTGAGCGAGATTTCCAAATTGATTATCTTTTGTCGCCAAGTCAGACAAGTAAGCCAGCGATTTGTCGTAATAACCGACATTCATTAGCGAGATAGCATATAAAAACGTACATTCATCCTTAAAGTCTGAGCCTGTAAGCTTCTCTTCATACTTTTCAAAACCCTCTATCACTTTCAAATAGTCCTTTCTAAGATACATCTTGGCAAGATAGTTTCGATATGCACGTGAGCCGATAAAAGCGGAGCTTATAGCCGTGCCAAAATCCCCGGAAAACATAAATCCGGGCTCTTTTGTAGAATAATCATCCTTCGAGATATCGTTAACTTCAAAATTCAGTTTATCTATATACGTATCAAACGCCTTGATATTTTTAAAATCAACACTTATATTTTTATAGACCGGGCGGATGTTAAAATTTGTAACTTCCTTTCCTATAAAAGAAAAGTCAGATATTTCCACACCCGCAAAGCTATTAAAAGAACATAAAAGTATTAGCAGAAAAAAAGATAACAACCTGCCCATTTTAGTTTTGAGTTTGTTCTGGCGATGTCGGGTTAGAATTGGAGCACCCTTCACACCCTATTAAAAATAGAGATAACGAAACTACCAAAATAACAATAAGCTTTTTAACTAAATTCATACCTATCCTCTTCTTCCTTCAATTTTTTGTAAAGTTCACAATCCGTCAAATCATATTTTATAGGTGTTACGGTAATGTAACCTTTTTCCAAAAGGTAATCATCACTCTCTTCAGATGTGCGCACGATTATTCGCTCACCAGTAAGCCAGTAATAGGTATTCCCACGAGGGTCTACCCTTTTTTCAAAGGTATCAAGATATTTGGTCTTGCCTTGAACCGCATACCGCCACCCTTTAATCTCACTCTTTTTTAGAGGGGGCACATTGATATTCCACAATGTCCCGTTTTCAAACTTATATTTCAAAACCTTTTTTGCAAAAAAAGTAGCAAATTCCGCAGCAAGCGAATAATCATTATACTCCACTGAAGCAAGACTCACAGCAAGGGAAGGGACTCCCATCATAGCACCTTCAGTCGCCGCTGAGACAGTACCCGAGTATATTACATTTGAAGCAAGATTGGCACCTCTGTTTACTCCGGAAATTACGAGATCTGGCTTAGTAGTTAAGATATCGGAAAAAGCCAATTTTACACAATCAGCCGGTGTGCCGTTAACCCCATAACCAAAAAACTTATCTTTTCTATAGACTTCGTGTACCCTTAAAGGTAAAGTAATCGTAATAGCATGACCAACCGCGCTCTGCTCCGTGATTGGAGCAACAATCGTCACTTCGGCAATTTTAGAAAATGCCTCGTAAAGAGCAAATATCCCTCTTGAATATATTCCGTCATCATTTGTTATTAAAACTTTCATCGCACACCTCAACTGATATAATACTAAAAATATTTTATTTATCAACAATCAAATTTAAACAACACTGCCTGCCATTAAAGAGCACAATGTTAAAAACCAAATTTTGAATATGTAAAATATCATTTACCTGTTTGGTTATCTTATTGAAAAGAAAAGGCCCCTGAAATATCCAGGAGCCTGTCATTTTAGTCAAAGGCCTGATCTACTTTCCAAGTTTCCCAAACCTTCCCTACAAGCTTAGGTCCTGGTTTTAAAGTCTGTTTGCCAGGCTTCCAGCCTGATGGTGTTGCCTCAGTCCCTTTGGAGTTTCTTACAAGTTGAAATGCTTGAACTTGTCTTAATGTCTCGCTCACATTTCTTCCTACAGGCGGGGTCAACACCTCAAACCCTTGGATTACTCCATCAGGGTCAATAATAAATCTTCCCCTTGTCTCCACCCCTGCATTTTCATCGTAAACTCCATATACCGTGCCAACCTTGCCCCCCGCATCAGAAAGCATAGGGAAAGGAATGTCTTTATTTATCATCTTTTTCAACTCATAGTCATTCCACATCTTATGAATAAACATACTGTCAATACTCATTGACAAAACTTCAACACCTAATTTTTTAAATTCATCATATTTTTCTGCGACCGCAGAAAGTTCCGTCGCTCAGACAAATGTAAAATCTCCCGGATAAAAACACAGTAAAACCCATTTTCCGAGATAGTCTGACAATTTAATATTAACAAATTCGCCGTTAAAATAAGCCGGTGCTACAAAGTCCGGAGCTTTTTGCCCTACCATTACCATTTTCCTCACCTCCGCTTTACTGCTTTTAGATTCTTGTTCAATATTTTGTTTTGGCTCCTCGCCTACTGGGCCACCAGTTGGCCTGGCACAGCCACCTTTAATCTCCTCTGCCATCTATCTCACCTCCTTTTATAAATATATACCACAAATACCGGTCTTTAGCCACCAAACATGAAATTTTAGTTGTATTATGCTGAGCAAAATGATAAATTAAGTTTATGATACAGGGTCTTACAATTATCTTTCTTTTTTTGTTTTTAGGTGACAGTATAACCTACCTTACAAAAATCCCAATACCGGGAAACGTAATAGGGATGATATTGCTGACAATATCATTAAAAATTGAAATCATTAAATTAAATTCTGTAAAACCTGCGGCAGACATCCTTGTCAAAAATATGGCATTTCTATTTGTCCCTCCGGGAGTAGGGATAATGATATACTTTGACCTCATCAAGACAGAATTTATACCGATCTTTTTGTCATATATTTTCAGCACGCTGGCCGTCTTGTATGCGGTAGGAAAGTTTCAACAAACTCTGGACGGGGAAAAAAATGAAAGAGCTGATTAGCTCCCCGATTTTTGCAATAACTATTACTTTTATGGTTTTTTATTTTTCCACAATGCTTTATAACAAATTTAAGTTTATACTGTTGAATCCTGTACTTTTATCCATAACATCTCTGATAGCAATTTTAAAACTAATAAACCTTGACTATCAAACATATTTTAGTGGTGCTAAAATTATAAGTTTTTTCTTGGGCCCTTCCGTTGTCGCCCTCGGTGTCCCACTTTATCTCCAATTTGAAGAGATAAAAAAAAGGGGTGTTTCTATAATAATTTCAATTGTTGTTGGCAGCCTCGTCGGAATATTTTCCGCAGCACTTACGGCAAAGCTGTTGGGCGCTTCAAAAACAGTTGTAGCATCAATTGCCCCTAAATCGGTGACAACACCCATTGCAATGGGTATCGCCGAAAAAATCGGAGGGATACCATCTCTCACCGCAGCTATCGTAATTGCCACAGGTGTGCTTGGTGCGGTAATAGGACCGGCTTTTTTAAAAATTACCGGCATTAAAAATAAAGTAGCAATTGGACTTGCAATAGGCAGCGCTTCCCACGGAATAGGTACTGCAAGGGCATTTGAAGAGGGTGAGCTTGAAGGTGCATCAAGCTCCCTTGCGATATGTCTTAACGGAATCGCAACGGCAATATTTACACCGATTATCTTCTATATAATCTATAATATTTTATGAAAATAAGTGACGTAATCAGCAAGAAATATAATATTTCCAAAAGACTTGCCAAAAAATATATCAAAGAGAGAGCAGTAAAAATTAATGGAAAAACTGTAAAATCAGACGATGGGATATTCCCCTCGTGTGATGTAACGCTTGATATTCATACCGAAAAAGCACAATACAATTTGCAAGACTACCTGATAGCTCATCACGAAAATATCATATTTTTTTACAAACCACCTTTTATGCACACCGAAAGACTAAGACTCGAAGACAAACTCACTATTTCAGACATAGTTGAGGAACACTTTCCCGACTTTAATCTTATTTCAAGACTTGATTATGAAACTGACGGGGTAATACCTGCAATATCAAAAAATTTAAATATAGAGTTTATTGAAAAACAATATCTCGCCCTTATCCATGGAAGATTTGACAAACAGGTTACACTTTTCAATAAAATAGATGCAGAAAAAAGAAAAAAAGTGAAAGTGTCGGACGAACAGACAGGAGCAGAGACACTGATAGAGCCTATAAGATATTTTAAAGAATTCACGCTTGTAAAAGTGACTGTTGAAGAAGCCACAAGACATCAAATAAGGGCACTGTTAAGCCATATCAATCACCCTATCGCAGGGGATAAAATGTACGGCTCTCTTGATAATTTCGACAGATTAATGCTTCGTTGTCAAAAAGTAATGATTAATGATACGTTTTGCTCAAGCAAATTCCTAAAAAAGTTCATAAAAACATGCAAAAGTTTTACTGAACGATAACGTTGCTTTTGTTTGATTTTTGCTCAAAATCTTAAAAAATAAAAAAAATAATTGATTTAATTTTTTATTTTGCTATAAACACCCTACTAAAATTTTCGGGGCGTGGCGCAGCTTGGTAGCGTACACCCTTGGGGTGGGTGTGGTCGCTGGTTCAAATCCAGTCGCCCCGATTATTATTACTTAATATCAATTTAATTATTATTTTTATATGTTTCAGCTCTTACAATTTTCAGACAAATCAAATCACTATTGATTAATTTAAATAAACCCTAAAAACTAAGATGTGTCAAAGCCAATTAAAAATCCCAACCTTATGGCCCATAAAATTCCCCAGTGGTGTTTATATTTCCTTTGTGAAGGCCATTTGAGCAAGAGCAAAAAATATATTTAGGATTAAATCTTGCTTTAAGAGGCGGAGGATTGTGAGATGCCTTGTAAGGAAGTTTGAGTCACTTAAGGCGATAAGATAAGTTATTATTTAGAATTAGGAGAAAAAAGACAGGCTATTAATTGGTTAGAAAATATGAAAAGAAAGTAAAATGTACTCGTGGTATAAGGGTGCAAAAAATTGGGTGACGACAACTTCTATTATCATTGACAAAAAATTGAATCAAATGTTAAAATGACATATTACTAATTGTTTTGGGGGAGTTTTGAGTAACTTTATAACTAATCAGCCGGAAAAAATTCTTAAGAGCAGGCTAAATACTCTTATAAGCGTAAGTAATGAATTAAAATTTCTTGTTGGCTTCTTTTACTTCTCTGGTGTTCAAGAGCTTTACGAATCTTTGAAAAGAAACAACAATTTTACTTTAAAAATACTTGTCGGGCTTAGCGTAGATCAACTCAATGGTCAAATATTTGAAAATACTTATGAAAATCTTACAAGTGATCATGAGATTGTGGAATTGTATCTAAAAAGTGTCAAGCAAGCCATTAATACAGATGAATTTGACAGCAAAGTGTTTAATGAACAAGTTGAGTTTTTCATCAATTTGATTATTCAAAATCGCATAATAATTAGAAAAACAAGTTTTCCAAATCATGCAAAGCTTTATTTATTTAAGCTCAACGACACACAGGTGGGCAGAAAAAATATTTTTATAACAGGAAGTAGTAACCTTACAAAAGCGGGTGTGCTATCTCAAGATGAATTTAATGTAGAAATATCTGATTATGGATTTGAGGAAGCAGAAAAATATTTTGACAATTTGTGGGAAACCAGTATCCCTTTGACGGAAGACGCCATTTTAAAAGATACTCTGATAAATATAATTTATGAATCGACTCACTTGAAAAAAGTTACCCCATTTGAAGCCTATTGTTTTACATTAAAGTCATATTTGGATGAATTTGAAAATAAAATTGACTTACCCATTGATATAATTCTTGAAAAAAGTGGCTATAAGAGTTTTTCTTACCAAATAGATGCAGTAAAACAAGCCCTATCTGTAATAGAAAAACATCGAGGCGTCATTATTGCAGATGTAGTTGGCCTTGGTAAAACAGTTATAGCAAGTGCCATAGCAAAATCATTAAATAAAAGGGGAATAGTTATTGCTCCGCCTGGACTTGTTGGTGATGAAAATAATAAATCAGGTTGGCGGAAATATTTAGAAGATTTTGAACTATATGACTGGAGTGTAAGGTCTTTAGGTAAGCTGGAAGAGACTTTGGAGTTTGTGAAAGAGAGAGGCGATATAGAAGTAGTCATTGTTGATGAGGTCCATAGGTTTAGAAATCAAGATACAAAAGATTACGATCTATTACAAAAGATATGCAGAGGCAAAATAGTAATTTTGCTAACAGCAACGCCATTTAACAACAAGCCATCGGACATATTTGCTCTGATAAAGCTTTTTATTACCCCAAAAAAATCATCCATAACAATTGAAAATAATATCGACTCTATTTTTAGGGTACTTGAAAATACTTTTAAAGATCTAACCTACATAAAAAGGTATTTTAATCATCCTGATATTAAAAAACAGGAAAATGCCTTAAAAAAATATAAAAGAATATACAATTCCGACATCATAGACTTAAACACAGTCAACAATGACATTAAAAGTATATCCAAAAATATTAAAACTATCCTTGAGCCAATAATCATCAGAAGAAATAGGATAGATTTGAAAAGAAATGAAAAATATAAAAAGGAGATAAAAACTCTTTCGGAAGTAAAAGACCCGATAGAATGGTATTTTGAATTGAATGATGAGCAAAACGATTTTTATGACAAAATCATAACAGAATACTTTGCCGACGCAGAGCTAAACGGTAAATTCAGAGGTGCAATATACAGGCCTTATGAATATGAAGAAGGTCTGATAGAGACTGAACATCTTGACGGCACAAAAATTGAGAAACTTCTTGACTTTCAACAACAGAGAAACCTTTTTGATTTTATGAGAAGACTTGTGGTAAGAAGATTTGAAAGCTCTTTTGGAGCTTTTAAAAAAACCGTAGAAAATTTTAAAAGGGTTCACGAAATAGTCTTAGAGTTTGTAAATAAAACAGGGAAATACATTCTTGATAGAGATTTAATAGAAAAAATATATGAAATGGATAGCGATGAGATTGAAGCTCATCTTGAAGAATACAAAAATAATATATTAAATGGTGTTTACCCTAAAAAACATAAAATTTATGAAGTGAGTAAGTTTAAAAATAAAAATTTCTTAAAGCATATATCAGAAGACATAATGCTTTTTGAGTCTGTCCTTGAAGATATTGAAGCACTTAAGCTTGTTCATAGTGACCCTAAAACAAAATGCATAATTGATAATATAAAGATTTCCTTGGAAAAGGAGCCAAAGAGAAAAATAATAATCTTTTCCGAGTTTGTAGATACTGTAAAATATCTTGAACCTGTTTTTTCCAATACATTTAACAACAAAGTGTTAGTAGTGGCCGGTAATATTTCTAATAATAAGATTGATGAAATTTACCAAAATTTTGACGCCAGCTATAAAACACAAAAAGATGACTATCTTATCCTTCTTTGTACTGACAAAATTTCAGAAGGTTTTAACTTAAATAGAGCCGGTATGGTCATAAATTATGACATACCTTGGAACCCGGTTAGGGTAATACAAAGGCTTGGCCGAATCAATAGGATTGGCAAAAAAGTATTTGAAAGCCTTTATATCGTAAACTTTTTCCCCACAAAAAAAGGTGGAGATATCGTTCAATCAAGAGAGATTGCGCAAAACAAAATGTTTATGATACATAATACCTTGGGAGAAGATGCCAAAATATTTGATGAAAGCGAAGAGGTATCTCCATCGATGCTTTTTGATAAAGTCATGGCAAATCCTGAAGCTATGGAAGAAGAAAGCTTTTACACAAAAGTTTATAATAAATTTTCAGAAATCAAAAAGCTTTATCCGGAAGTCGTAGAAAAAGTAAAGACTTTCCCCACAAGGGTAAAAACAGCAAAACAGTTCACGGAAGACAATTTAATAGTATTTATGCGCAAAAATGCCCTTTATGCCATGGTGTATGATTACACAAACAGCGAGTTAAAAATTACTTCGTTTGAGGATGTATTCGACAAGGTGGAAGTTGACTACGATGAAAAACGTCTTGAACTTAGTGATAAATTTTGGAATGCATATGATAGTATCAGAAATTACAAAGAGAAAAATATAATGGGCACATCTGCCCAAAGTATAGAAAAAAAAGCATATAATGTTATAAATTATGCACTTAAAACAAAAAATGAAATGTTTCGCCCCCTAAAAAAGTTTTTGAGCACACTTAAAAATGACCTTACAAACTATGGGACATTATCTGATTATACCCTTAGACGAATTGCTAATCTTGAGAATAAAAAAGATGATGTTATTGCAAATGAGCTCGAAGTTTTAAAAAATGAGCTTGGGGAAGACTATCTTTCAGAAGAATCTAAAAAATCTCACTCTTTAAAAAAAGAGATTATTATAGCAATAGAAAATATAGCTCCGCCAATTACTTAAGCTTAAGAGGTAGTTATGAATGAAAAAGAGTTGTTAAAAGAGATCATAGGAAATTTTAATATAGAAAAATGGAATGCTTTTTTTAGCAGAAAAAATAGAAAATTTAAAAAAGAAACAGACTTCCCGGAGCTTATTAATTACGGTTTTTCATCTTTTACCAATGGCTTAAAACACGGCATCATCCCCATTGAAGACGATGAGCTTTTAATCTCTTCTTTTAAAGTTACAAAAAGCCTTACCGAGCGATCAGGCAAAAAAGAGCAATATGAGCTTGCCAAAAAAATACTCAAAGAAGACTTAACATTTTTAGGCGGAATATTTATTTTCTATGATGAAAATGGTAATTTTAGATTTTCACTTATCACCAAAATATACGAAAGGACATCAAAAGGTATCAAACAAAGCTTTACCAGCTTTAAGCGATATACCTATTTTGTGTCAAAAGAGTTAACCAATAAAACATTTATCGAACAGATTTCAAGCGCCGACTTTACAAGCTTAGAAAAAATCATTTCTGCTTTCAGTGTAAAAAAAGTTACAGAAGAATTTTACAAAGAACTTTCCAATTGGTACCACTATAGTTTGGATAAAATTAAATTTCCTGCCGATTTGGAAGAGATGAAAAATGATGACAAAAGAAATGCCGTCAATCTTATAAGGCTCATTACCAGAATTATCTTCATATGGTTTTTAAAAGAAAAAGATCTCATCCCTAAAGTAATCTTTGATAAAGACTTTGTGGCAAATATATTAAAAGATTTTAACAAAGATCATAACAGCCATTATTACTACAACGCCATCCTTCAAAATCTATTTTTTGGCACACTAAACAGACCGATGAATGACAGAAAATTTGCCAAAAAAGGGGATTTTCAGGTAAATAAAAATGAATTTGATGTTAAAAACTTATATCGCAACAGTGATTTTCTTACTATAACCGAAGAAGAGTTTATAAGTCTATTCCAAAAAGTCCCTTTTTTAAATGGAGGACTTTTTGAATGCCTTGATAAAGGGAGTATTTATGTAGACGGATTTTCAAGGAGAGAAAACAAGATTGCCATTGTCCCGGACTATTTGTTCTTTTCTGACGAAATGGAAGTCGACTTAAAAAGATACGGATTTAAGCAAAAGGAAATTTTCAAAGGGCTTATAAATATCTTGCAAGAATATAACTTTACAGTCGATGAAAACTCTCCGGTAGATGAAGAGATAGCTCTTGACCCTGAGCTCTTGGGAATGGTTTTTGAAAATCTACTTGCCTCTTACAACCCTGAGACTCAAGAGACAGCTCGCAAATCTTCGGGCAGCTACTATACGCCGAGAGAAATTGTAAATTATATGGTGGATGAAAGCTTAATAGCTTTTTTGAAAAACTATATAGATGAGCTTGCTGAGGATACTATTAGAGACATTGTAAATTATAATGAAAAAAAGATACCTATTAATAATGATGTAAAAAATAAGATTGTTCGCTGCATTGCTGATTTAAAGGTGCTTGACCCAGCGTGCGGCTCAGGTGCATTTCCAATGGGGATGCTTCACAAGTTAGTTTATATTCTCCAAAAGGTAGATGCCGATAATAAAATTTGGCAAGATATTCAGATAGAAAAAGCTATACTTGAGTCTGAAAAAGTATTTGCAGATACAAAGGATAAGACGGAAAGAGAAGAAATATTAAAGCAGATAAAGAAGCATTTGATGAGAGTATCAATCACCCGGACTATGCAAGAAAGCTATTTATAATAGAAAATTGCATTTATGGTGTGGATATTCAGCCGATTGCAATACAAATAAGCAAACTCAGATTTTTTATCTCCCTTGTAATAGATCAAATAGTAGATGATGAAAAGGATAATAGAGGGATACTGTCACTGCCAAACCTTGAGACAAAATTTGTAGCTGCAAATAGCTTGATCGCTCTGCTAAAACCTATGCTTACAGTGGCTGAACTTTTATCCGAAAATTACCAAGAGATAGAAAAAATAAAAGAAAAGCTTGCTGGTTTGAGGCACAGGCACTTTTCAGTAAAAACAAGAGCTCAGAAAAAGAAACTATATGATGAATACTCTATTTTGAGGAATAGGTTAGAAAAGCTGCTTGAATCAAGTGATTTTGAGCATGAGGTGGCTCATAAGATAGCTCAATTTGATATATTTGACCAAAATAAAGTCACAGATTGGTTTGACCCAGAATGGATGTTTGGCGTTAACAGTGGCTTTGATATTGTGATTGGAAATCCGCCGTATATTCAGCTGCAAAAAAATGGTGGTGCCCTTGCAACCTTATATAAAGATAAAGGATACGAATCATTTAAAAAGACAGGCGATATTTACGTCCTTTTTTATGAAAAAGGTATAAAGCTGCTAAAAGAAGATGGTTTTTTATGCCTAATCACAAGCAACAAATGGATGCGTGCTGGTTACGGAGATAGTATAAGAAAATTTTTTACAAAATATGATCCAAAAATACTTATCGATTTAGGTCCAGGCATTTTTGAAAGCGCTACGGTGGATACAAATATTCTAATAATACAGAAGGCAAAAAATAAAAACAACTTGCATGTAGTAACATTAAAAAAAGAAAATGGCATTGATATAGCAAAGCAATTAAGAGAAAATGGCGTTATATTGACCAAACTCACCCAAGATGCCTGGTTTATTGGTAGCGATGCCGAGCAACGCCTCAAAGAAAAAATAGAACGCATCGGCAAACCGCTTAAAGACTGGGATGTAAATATTTATTACGGAATAAAAACTGGTCTAAACGAAGCTTTTATCATTACCACCGAAAAACGGAACGAAATTTTGGCAAACTGTAAGGACGAAGCCGAACGCCAACGCACCAAAGCCATCATAAAACCAATTTTGCGGGGCAGAGACATCAAGCGGTATTACTACGAGTGGGCAGGGCTGTGGGTGATAGGCACTTTTCCTGCATTGCGATTGAATATAGATGATTATCCTGTTTTGAAAAATTATTTTCTTGACCATTTTGATATATGCCAATTAGAACAATCAGGCAAAAAATATCCTGAACTTGGATTTAATGCACGCAAAAAAACAGGCAACAAATGGTTTGAAACGCAAGACCAAATTGCCTACTACCCCGAGTTTGAGAAGGAGAAGGTGGTGTACCCCAATATGACAAAGTTTTTACCATTTGTTTATGATAATAACGGCTATTTTACAAATCAGAAATGTTTTATATTAGTTTCAAAATCAACACCATTAAAGTTTCTCACAGGATACTTTAACTCAAAAATAGCTGGTAAATGGATTAGAGATAACTGCCCTGAATTACAAGGTGGCACGAGAGAATTAAGTTATATCTTTTTTCAGAACATTCCCCTTCCACCCATCACTCCTGCCAACAAGCCGCTGGTAAGGCGTATAGAAGAGTTGGTGGATAAGATATTGGCGGCAAAGAAAGAGCACCCACAGGCGAATACGAGCGAGTGGGAGCGGGAAATCGATAAGATTGTTTATCAACTTTATAAGTTAACCGATGAAGAAATAGAAATAATTGAGGGAGGGAAATAATATGATAAACAAAATTGTAATCAATAATGCTGCCACATTTACACAAGAGACAATTATTAATCTGAAGAAAATTAATTTCTTTCATGGTTCTAATGGTACTGGAAAGTCAACCATTTCAAGAATTTTAGCAAGTCCAAATAATTTTTCTGCATGTAAAATAAACTGGTTAAATAATAGAGAAATCAAAACAATCGTTTTTAATGAGGATTTTACTAGAAGGTCTTTTTATGAAAAAGACAAGTTAAATGGCATATATACCATCGGAGAAAGCGCAAGTCATATAGAAGAACAAATTAATCAGAAAAAACAAGATTTTGGAAAAACAAATGAAGAACTAAATAAATTAAAAGCAACCAAAGGGAAAAAAGATGATGAAAAGAAAAAAAACTTTAATGACTTCAAAGAAAAATGCTGGGATGGTGGATATCTGAAATTACAAAACGATTTTGATTCCTTCTTTACAGGTTACAAAAAAGATAAAGAAAAACTTGCTAATAAGATATTAGAAGAATCAGAAACTAATAATGCTTCTTTATTAAGTAAAGATGACTTAAAGAAGAAATATGATTTAATTTATAATAAAGATACCCAAAAAATAGAAAATATACCATTATTCCAACTCGATGAAATTACGAAAATAGAAGAAGAACAAGATATACTAAATACCAGCATAATAGGTAAAAGCGATGTTGATATTGCCAGAATGATTGAGAAATTACATAATTATGATTGGGTTAAGCGAGGTAAGGAATTTTATGAAAATAATTATGATGAAGGATTAAATGCTTATATCTGTCCATTTTGTCAGCAACAAACACCAGAAAATTTTAGAAAACAATTAGAAGAGTATTTTGATGAGACATACCAAGAAAATATTAAAAAACTTAATTCTTTTATTCAACATTATAAATCGACAACAGATGATATTTCAAACAAGGTAAAACAAATAATAGATTCTAACAACCAATATCTTGAAGATAAGAAAAAAACTCTATCAGACAAAAAGGATGTTTTGGAAGGTTTAATCAATCAAAACCTTCAGTTATTGGAACAAAAACATACTAATCCAAGCGAAAAAATAGAATTAAAGCCAATTTCTCCTACTTTAAATGAAATAAATGAAATACTTGAAGAAGTAAATAAAAATATTAAACAACACAATAATTTAATTGATAATAAACGTAATGAAAAGGATATATTAGATAAAGCAATTTGGAAATATATTGTCAATCAATTAAAAAGTGATATTGATTCATACAATGAGAAAAAAAGTGAAATATACAAAGCAATACAAAGCTTAGAAACTCAAATAAAAGCTAATAGTAATAAAGAAACAGAATAAAATATGAAATAGGAGAACTAGAAAAACAAATAAAAAGTGTAAAACCGACAGTTGATAATATAAATAGATTACTTGAGAACTTTGGGTTTAAAGGATTCAAACTACAACCGACAGAAGATGAAAAACATTATCAAGTTATAAGAAATGATGGGTCTGATGCAAAAAAGACTTTAAGTGAAGGCGAGCGTAATTTCTTGATATTTTTATATTTTTATCATATTATCAACGGTGTTGAGAATCCTGAAGAAAATATTAATCAAGATAAAATTTTAATAATAGACGATCCTGTTTCAAGTCTCGATTCAGATGTTTTATTTATAGTTTCAAGTTTAATTAAAGATCTTTTACATAAAGCACGCCAAAATATTGGTAATGTAAAACAGGTTATTATTCTTACCCATAATGCATATTTCTTTAAGGAAATTACTTTCATTTCATCAAGAGTATCCTGTTACGACAAGAGAGATGATACATGTTACTTTATTATAAGAAAGCAAAATAACGTAAGTCATATAGAAAATTACGATACGTGTCCTATCAAAACCAGTTATCAATTGTTATGGGATGATATTAAAAATGCAAATATGGATTGTGTTTCTATGCAGAATTCCATGAGAAGAATTATAGAATTTTATTTTAGGTTTTTAGGTAATTTAAAAGAGGATGATTTGATAAATAAATTTGAAGGAAATGATAAAATATTATGTAAAAGTTTAATATCTTATATTAATGAAGGTTCGCATAGCATTATTGATGATTACAATATGATTATTTCCCATGAACAAATTGAAGCATATAAAGTTGTTTTTAAAATGATTTTTCAGGTAACTGGACATTTAGAACATTATAATATGATGATGAATGAAAAAAAGAAGGAGGAGAGTCATAAATCGCGAGTTGGAGAGTATACTGAAAATGTATAAATTAAGATAAAAAATATGAAAACAGAAGAACTCAAAAATCATCAAGCTTTTAAAATTGTTCAACAAATCAGAGACAGATTATCGCAAGAAGATGCTAACAAACTTCAAATTGAACATAGGGAGTTTATTCTTGATGCTATATCTTATTTTGATTTGCGAGTTAATATCAGTATAAGTTCTTTAATAAACGTTTCTCAACTTAACCAGATACAGAACTATTTCCAGAATTCATTGACTGAAATAAATAATTTTTTTGTAGATGGAAATTATGGACATGTCAATAATGCCTTATCACACATAAATAATGCAATATCAATCATAAATCAATTTCCTTTAACTATCCCACAAGAAACAAAGGATTTATCAGATATTGTAAATAATTTCAGAACTATTATTCAATCAGAAGAAGACCAAATTAAAAAAAGCATAGGAGATTTAAAAAATCAAATAAATCCTATAAATAATCAATTAACTCAAATACAACAAAATATTGCTAATCAGCAGAATCAATCCATTCAACTTACACAAACTTTTCAAAATGAGTTTAATAAATTAAAACAAAAACTAACTAATGATATTGAAGACGCAACAAATAAAATACTTCAAGAGTCAAGTGAAATAAATAAAAAATTAAATTCAAAATTAGAAGAAGCAAAGAAAATAGTAAATATTATTGGGAATATTGGCGTTACTGGAGGTTACCAAAAAAATGCAGAATATCACAAAAAACAAGCTAATTTATGGAGATGGATAGCAATAATTATTATGCTATTGTCTATTGCCTATTTAGGATATTCAGTATTTACAATATCACAATATGAATGGCATATTTCCTTATTAAGAATTATTTCAACGGCATTATTTATATACCCTGCTCAATATGCAGCCAGTCAATCAAGTAAACATCGTGAACAGGAGTTTTATAATAAAAAGATGGAATTAGACCTTTCCGCCATTAATCCATTTATAGAATTGTTTGATGACAAGAAGAAGCAAGAAATTAAAGAAAAATTAGTAGAAAAATATTTTAATAGTAATAACTTAAGCATTAATAAAACAGAATCTGATGTGCCTATTACAATTTATGAAAAAATAGTTAATCAGTTCATAAGCATTATCAAATCTATCAAATAAAAGTAGTAAAATGCATAGAGGAGCTGGTGGATAAGATTTTGGCGGCAAAGAAAGAGAACACGCAGACGTATACAAGCCAGTAGGAGAGGAAAATTGATGATATTGTGTATAAGTTGTATGATTTAACAGAGGAAGAAACTAAAATAATTGAAAATAATAAATAAAGGAGAGGTTATGAGCGAGATAAAATATGAAATCGTGGAAAGAATCGCTATTCTTTCTGAAAAAGGTAACTGGACTAAAGAGCTGAATAAGGTGAGTTGGAATGGTCGGTCTGCAAAGTTTGATTTAAGAGACTGGAATCACAAAGATGGTAAAATCGGCAAAGGTGTAACTCTTACTGAAGAAGAAATTGCAAACCTAAAAGAAGTACTAAATACTCTTGGAGCATAAAAGACCGTTCATAATCCCATCTCAAAGTGACGAAAATACCTTATAAATAAATACGTGCACAGGCAATTCAGGAAACTTACTAAGACTAAAGGTGGTTTTCCGAATGAAAACAGTTTATTAAAACTATTATATATGGGTATCTTAAATGCTCAGAAGAAATGGACAATGCCTATAAGAAACTGGAGCCTTACCCTTTCTCAGTTATCTATATTTTTTGAGGGAAGGCTCGACAAATATTTAAACCTGTAGTAATGTAATAAAAGGATAACTAAGGTGACACGGAATTATGAACACTACCATAATGGTAGAAGATAATTAAGTTGACACGGAATTGTGAATACTACCTAATTTTAAGTTTTCTCTCAAAGTCTCAGAGTATTTTTTCCAATCCGTATTAATTAATGTATCTTCATCGACAGGCTTGGAAAATAAATAGCCTTGTAAAATGTCACATCCGTTTCTTTTTAAATACTCAAATTGCTCAAGATTTTCTACACCCTCAGCCAAAGTGTTATAACCAAATTTGCTGGCAAGTTCAAGTATGGCTTGAACAAATACAGTATCTTTCTGTGACTTAAATAAATCTCTTACAAAAGAAATATCGATTTTAATAACATCGCATGGTATTTGTTTTAATCTAACCAAAGATGAATAACCTGTACCAAAATCATCAATAGCAATTTTAAAGTTTTTTCTGTGCTTATATTTTTCAAACTCTGTCGATAAAAGTAAAAAATTATTGTTTACTTCCCTTTCAGTAATTTCGATTGTCAACTTGCTGCAAATTTCAATAGAAACATCATCTAATAGATTTTTTAAATGTTCTAAATTTAAATTTTTTGCAGATATATTAATACCGATAGGAACGTTTAATTTGCCAATAATGCTACCCGCTTTATTTATGAGCCAATGTTCAAACTTGTTAATATAAATGGATTGTTCAAGGTAATCAATAAAGATATTCGGATAAATTATGTTACCATTACTATCCTTTATTCTCACTAAAGCCTCAAAACCTGCAAGCTCGAGGGAATTAGCATAAAAGTAGGGCTGATAAAAAAGAACAAATCTTTCATAAAGAAAAGTATCATTTATAAGTTTGCACACATAAATCGATTTCTCCGCTTCTGCTGTAAGTTTTTCATTATAAAAACCAACATCATTATCACTTTTTTTAAGTTTGCCAAGAGTTAACGCCGATTTATTTAAGAGCTCATCAATATTTTCGCCATCAAATGGATATACTACAACACATATTTTAAAATTTAAGACTATTTCTACTCCGTTTATTTCAATCTTCCTTTTAAATCTTTCTCTTATTCGTTCAAGTATTTTAATTATATTTTCTTTTTCCTTAATATTCGAAGCAAAAATTCCAAAGTCATCGCCTGCAACTCTTGCAATTATATCTCTTTCTTTAACACATTTTCTTAATATTTTTGAGACTGAACGCAAAACCTCATTTCCAAACTCATACCCATACTCACTATTTATATAACTCATATTTTGAATGTCGCATATTATTATAGCTGACACATTTTCAGGATTAAGTCCTATCAATTTTGATATATTTATTTTATAGCCTATATAATTTAGCAATCCTGTAAGATAGTCTTGGTATTTTGCTTTATTTACTTCATTTTCAAGCAATTTCTCATTGGTAATATTTTTGCCTATAAAAAATATACCTTTAAATTCTTTTTCTTTTTGAATGGGTATTGCGGTTGCATCGAGATAAAAAAGATTACCAAATTTGTCTTTGTTTATAAAGATACCTTCAAACTGTTCTCCATTAATAATTTTTTTATGAAGGTTTTCATAAAAATTTCTATCCAGCTTTCCAGATTTAAAAATAGAAGGCTCTTTCCCGATAAGCTCTGATTTTGAGTATCCGGTAATCTTTTTGACAGAATCATTAATATAAGCAATCTTGAAGTCTTCATTTAGAATCATACAAAAGTCTTTAGAAGAATCCAAAGCACTAAATAGGTATTCATTTTGGAAGTATTTTTCTATTCTATCAACCAATACAGTAATATCATTCCTTAATTTATTTACAAGCATGTATATTTCATTCGTAAATTTAATATAGCGACTTGTATGAATCTCAATAATAACTTCTGCTTTGTTATTAATATAAATAGGTAAAATAAAAGCCAGACTTTTAATATTACCATTCTTATCACAGGCTTCTGATATATATAGCTTATCTTCAATTTCATTAAGTCTAAAGTGGGAGGGAACAGAGATACCTTTTTCAAACTCAATACTACACTTTTTCTCATCAGAAATTGCGACTTTTATATAATCAAGTTCCAAAATGTTATAAATTATTTCCCCTACTTCTTTTATTAAAATTCTCTTATCTTTAGAATGAACAAATAGATTACTTATTTTACTGGAAGCTTTTAATGCTTTTTCAAGAAAAATTCTTCTTCTTATATCAATGAATATAAATATACCAGAAGGCTTGCCCTTATATATTACAGTAGATGCAAATCCCATACAATCTATTATTTGTCCTTCTTTGGTTATAATTTCAAGCCTATCATATGTCGTATCAAAAAACTTTCCTGCCAATCGATTTTCAAGTGCCTCTAATCCTTTTTTTCGGTATAAAGGTGCGACTAACTTATCAAGCTTTATATTCATTATATCTTCATAGTAACCTGTAAGCTTTTTTACGTAGTTATTTGCATATTTTATAGTATCTTGATAAATTACCACACCAACATCTGAAACCTTTTCAATGGCATTGAATATACTCTTATAATTTCTAAATTCGGAAATCTTATCACCCAACAAATTAAGCCTTTCGATAAATTTAAATTCGTATCCTACTTCTATAATTTTATCAGAACCAAGCCTTTTGAGTATATCAAGCCCAAATTCACTTTTATGCATTTCAAAAAGAACTTGCTTAATACGTTGATTAAATTTACTTTCAGCATTCTTAACCATAAAAGTGTGAAAAATTCCCATACTAAATTCGTGTATAATTTCAGTAGATGCAAGAAAATCTTGGGATAATTTTAAATAGGTGTCTTTTCTGGTAATACCAATATCAATCTCACCGTTGATTACCGCAGAATGTATATCTTCTAAATTTTTAAATGGTATAAAGTCTATCTGATTAATATCAAGGCCTATTTGCTCTAATTCGATCAGAGTAGAATATATTACCCTAATAGGGATTACGCCTACCTTATAAAACTTTTTATCTTTTTCAAGTTTTTTTTGGGAAAAGTAGCATACAGCGTCCCATTGTTCGTTAAGTCTTCCTATTGGTGTATAACCTTTTGAATACAGTAGCTGTGCTGTCTCAGGATTTTGAAAAACAAGGTCGTAATCTTCAATTATTGCTGCTTCTTGTTCTTCAGTTAAAGAATTGTGTGAAACTAATGAAAATTCTTCACCCAATGCCCCAGATAGGTATCTTGCAAAATCCTCCCATACACTCATATCTTCTGCAGCGTGGTGAAAACATATGTATAACAATCTCATAGGAGTACTAATCTATATTAAAATCTTAAAAAATAAAACTGCTTTGATATTGCCGTCACCCAATTTTTTGCACCCTTATGCCAAGTGTACATGTTCCTTTCTTTTCATATTTTCTAACCAATTAATAGCCTGTCTTTTTTCTCCTAATTCTAAATAATAACTTATCTTATCGCCTTAAGTGACTCAAATTTTCTTACAAGGCACCTCACAATCCTCCGCCTCTTAAAGCAAGATTTAATCCTAAATATATTTTTGCTCTTACTCAAATGGCCTTTACAAAGGAAACATAAACACCGCCGGGGAATTTTAAGGGCAATAAGGTGGGGATTTTAATTGACTTTGACACCCTAAAAACTAAGATGTTTTTTAGCATTATGCAGTCAGCATCTATTGATTTAGTTAATAAATAGACACTTAAATTGTCAAAAAATGTCAAAGAGATGATTGGTCTCTTGTTTGACAGCAAATCTTAAAATCTTCGCCGGGGCAACCCGGCATTTTTAACTAGTGCTAAGTGCTAAGTACTAAGTGTTAAGCTAAAAGCAACATTGAACCTAGAACGTAGAACATACCACCTATACCCTTTCCCACTCAAAATTTACCACATTCTTTTGTTCAGAGCTAAATTCGATGCCGATAAGATAGATTTGTTTGCCTTCATTTAAATATTTCTCAGCATAATTTCTCTCTTTGATTTGCCTTAAAGCTTCCCCCTTTTGGCCGTCAACCTTAAATTCCAAAATATAAATCTTATCTTCTGTAAAAATAGTCAAATCTATCCTGCCTTTGTTTGTAACATCTTCACCAATCAGCCTAAAGCCAAGTGAAGAAAGATAAGTATAAATTACACTTGCATAAAAACCTTCGTATAAACTGATATTATTTTTTGTGAAATTTGTATACGGTATTGAGGCAAATAGTGAAATTAGATTATTTTTTACTATGTTAAAATCAGCGTTATGTAAAGCATTAAAAGTTTGATTTTGAATATATGTTACTTCCTTATGATTAAAAAAGTAGCGAAGAATATAATCATTTAATGATATCTGGACTTCAAGGTTTGGTATCTTTAGCTTATATTCTATAGACCTGCCTGTATCAATCATCTTCTCAATCGTCAAATAACCCGATTGATAAAGTATCACTTCCAAATCAATATTTTCTATATCAAAGCTGGAAAGTATTTTTTTATCTAATATCAGATTAGTTAAACTCGGTAAAAAATAATTTCTCTCTTTTATGAGCTTAATCAAAAAAGATGGTGTGCCGCTTTCAAACCAATAATTATCAAATACAAATTCATTACTTATAAATTGCAAAATATCAAAGGGATTATAAACATTATCTTTTAAAAAATTATAACCATTGTACCATTTTTTTACCTTTTCCAAATCCACATCTTTAAAATAAGGCATAAATGATGTTTCTATATCTTTTTGAGTATAGCCGCATATATTGCCATACTTTGGATTGAGGGATATGTCAGTGAGCATATTGAGCCCGCTAAAGATAGATGCCTTGGAAAATTTACTCACGCCTGTCAAAAATGCAAATTTGACATAGGCATCATTATCTTTGATTATAGAATACAACCCCTTGATAAACTCCCTATTTATCTTAGCCTGATCAATATTTTCAATCACATCAAGAATAGGTTTGTCATATTCGTCTATTAATATTACTACCTTTTGATTGTATTTTTCGTAAGATTTTTGAATAAGCTCATTGAAACAAGATGATGCATTGTCTGCATTTTCACAATCTATTTCAAGTATCCTTTGGTTGGCTTTAAATATATCAAATGCTCTATCTTTTAGGCTTTCAAGTGAACTCAAATCACCAGCCCAGCTTATCTTTATTACCGGATATTTTTCATCCCAATTCCACTTGTCATAAATATACAGACCTTCAAAAAACTTTTTGTTGCCTTCAAACAATTCCTTTAATGTATCAAGAAATAAAGATTTACCAAATCTGCGGGGGCGGGATAGAAATACATATTTGTATTCTTGAATTAGCTTATAAGCTTCTTCAGTCTTATCGATATAAACGTAGTTTCCTTCAATTATTTCACTGAATGTTTGTATTCCGATTGGGAGCTTTTTCATAATCGTCTCCGAAACATTTATGGCAATATAATCTTTTTACAAATATAAGATAAATTATAACTTTTAGCAAGTGGGGTTTACCCGATATCAAACTGTTTTTGGTATCTTTTACATTTAGGAAAGTTTTTTTATTTTCTAATTTGCTCTAATATAATGTTTGCTATTTAAACAAAATTTTAATCCTCTATTTTTGCATTAAGTATTAACAAATATTGTATAACAGGAAATAGTAAGCAATTACCTATAACAAATATTTTAATTTGGTTAACAGTACTTAATTTCTACCACAGCACTTTTTGTATTTTTTACCACTGCCACAGGGGCATAAATCATTACGTCCAATTTTTTCTTTTTTCTTTTTAGTTTTATTTAAGTTTTCTTTAAACTTTTTCTTTCTTTCATCCAAAAACATTTCCCCGACTGCTTTTATACCTTCAACAGCACTTGGTATTATTTTATAAATCAATTTTCTATCAACATTTTTATCATTTTTTAAATGTTTATTCACAATATCTGGATACGCAGCACTATATAAAATCCCAAAAAAATAGACATAACTGTCTAACCCTTCTAAATCGTTCTTTATTAGCTCTCGGTCAGGATACCAAATTTCAGGTCTCATTTTAAATGCAGAAAAAAGACCCTTTGCCCAATCTGAAATTTCAGCCATATATTCATCAGTTAAATCTTCATCTTTTATTACGTCGACAAGTATCTTAAACTTTTGATTTTCTGCAGCATAGATATAAGCATTATAAGCTTTCATAAGATTATCTACAAAAAGGCTCATTTCTTCTTGAGATTCAAATATCGGTTCTTCATTTCCAAATATTTCAGGCATATATTCACTTAGAAATATAACATCAGGCGTTAATGCAATACCGAAAAGAAACCCTTCAAGCTCAGCAACATTCATCGCTCCATCTGTTTTTTCAAGAATCTTTTTAAAAACCTCTTTTTGCTTTTTGTTAAGAATATCTACCATAAACGCCGGCATTTCAACATCTCCTATAACATATTTGGCAGTGCTTAAGGATATTTACTATAGATTTAAGTGTTTGTCGAGTATTCAAAGACTGCCGTCAGCTATTTCTTATACATCTAAACTACAATTTAACTTTTCTTCATTTATTCAAACCTGTGCTTCTCTGCAGTCTCTGTGATTAAAAAACTGTGAACAGTGAAAAGTGAATAGTGAATAGTGAATAGTGAATAGTAAACTGTGAGTCTTGGACAAAAAATAAATTGTGTAAGTTAATATGAGGTGTAAAGGTTGTAAAGGGTATGAAGGTGTAAAGGTTATAAAAGTTGTAAAGGTTTTAGAGACTAAAACATAATACTTAATACTTAATACTAAATTCTAACCTCTGCGTCCTCTATTGCAAAAACTATCTCTCTCAACAAATAATATGCATTAAACTTAAACTTTTGCTCGAAACCTATATATTATTCATAAATTATAATATACAAAAATTTGCATAAATTACTGATAATAAAGTATTTTAAAAATAGAAAAACCCTTATATAAGATAAAATTTCAAAAAAATCATACATAGTAGATATGAGATATGTTGTTTAATTTTATTTAAACTACAATAAGATACAGACAAGCATTAATTTAAAACTAAGTTCTCTTTTATCTTAAATCTAAATAAATATTGCATTTGTTTTTTTCTTTGTTTATAAATAGTTACCGGCAACAGTAACATAATTTTTTATTAGGAGGTTAGTATGCCTTGTTTAAACAGGAGGAACTTCTTAAAGCTAAGTGCAGGGGCTGCACTGTCAGGAAGTTTACTTTCACTAAAAGAGTCGCACGCAAAGGTTACACCTTTGGATTTTGGTGTAGAAAAAAAAGTACCTGTTTTGTGTAGGATGTGTGCCCAATTCTGCCCAATGATAGCAGTAGTTAGAGACTCGAGAGTAATAAGAATAGAGTCAAATAAAAACACACCACATTCAGGTATTTGTGCCAGAGGGAGGGCAGCAACAGCTGCGTTGTACAACCCAAACAGGATTAAACAGCCTTTAATCAGAGTAGGTAAAAGGGGAGAAGGAAAGTTCAAACCGATTTCTTGGGATGATGCTTTAAAAATTATTTCAGATAAACTTATCAACTTAAAAAATAACGGTGAAGAGCACCTGGTTGCTTTTTTACCAAGATTTAATAGTGCACCAGGAATGGATAAAGAATTTTTTACCATTTACGGCACCCCAAATATTGTAGGATACGGGGATACATGTTTTGGCAACTCATTAATTGTAAGCTATGGTTCAATTATGGGTGGTAAGGAAGATAAAGGTGTACCTGGGGGCGGAACGGGCGCATTAAGTCCTGATTATGAAAATGCTAAATACGGGATTCTTATCGGCAGAAATCCAGGTGGCGGACTTGTAACTTTCCCTTGGGGAATTATGTATGGAAAAGGTAGAAGAAATGGTTTAAAAGTTACAGTTATTGATCCAAGAAAGCCATCAGAGGCAGGGGAAAGTCTTACCGAATGGCTACCGATAAGCCCCGGTACAGATTTAGCCCTTTTACTTGCTATAGCAAACACAATTTTGACCTCCGGAAAATTTAACAAAGAGTATCTAAAAAAGTATACAAATGCATCTATGCTTATTGATAGTGAAGGCAAACCGATCCACATTGAAAACATAGATGAAAACCATATAGATTTTCTCGTATATGACGAAGATGACAAACAATTTAAACTCTCTAAAGATGCATCAAGCCCGTCATTGATAGGAGAGTTTGAATATAACGGAGTTAAAGTTACAACTGCTTTAAGTGCACTGATTAAATCCTCAAAGCAATTTACACCTGAATGGGCGGAAAAAGTTACAAGTGTGCCTGCCAATAAAATTAAAAATGTCGCAGAAAATTTGATTAACAATGCACCTCAAGTGTTTATAGAAAGAGGGTACAGATCTACTCGATATGATAATTCAATGGAAGAAAAAAGGGTAATCCTGATTATAAACACTCTTTTAGGAAGCATAGGAGCGAAAGGAGGGATGATTATTCAAAGAGGTGCAAAAACTGCAGGTTTTATAAAAACACCTAAACCTAAGCAAAAGCCCATCTCACACTATTACCGTAAATTTAGCGAATACTCGTTAATAAACACTAAAGATTACAGAAGACTTTTCATAAAATCACTCATTGAAGAAAAACCATACAAATGCAAAGTGGCAGTATTTTGGGGTCAGAATATAATTGGCGGCTCTACAGGTAGTGAAGAAATTATTCAAGCATTGGAAAAGCTTGAAACAATAGTCGCCATTTCCCCCTATTTCAATGAAACAGTACTTTATGCTGATATAATACTTCCTGATGCAATGTTTTTGGAAAGGGATGAAGCCATTCGTACAAAATTTAAAGCACCTTACCCTACCATTGCTGTCCACAAAAAGGCTGTTGAGCCTCTTTTTGGTGCAAAAGAGGGTTACTGGATTGTTAATGAGCTTGCAAAAAGAGTTTTGGACTCAGAAACATATAATACATACTTTAGTCATTACAACGAAAAAGGGATTAATGCTATTTTAGATAAGCAACTTTCCAAAGTAGAAGGATTATCAGAAGATGAGCTACAAACATTTTCGCCAGACTCACTATTTGAAAAAGGGGTATGGACTGGAAATATAAAATACGGGGTAAAGGCAAAAACAAAATCTAAAAAAATCGAAATATACAGTACTTTCTTTTTGGAAAAACATTTTGAACTAAAAGCGGAAAATGAAAAGTTGGCAAGTATATTAGACCCTGGCTTTAAATATCAGCCCCCATACTGGAAAACAGAAAAAGAAACATTAGACAAAGATGAGTTTATACCGGTAACAGGCTTTAACCCATTAAGCTCATTTACAGGCGCACAAACAAAAGATAACCCTATTTTAAACTTCCTTGGTGGCATGGTAGATTGGGATGCAATATATATCAACAAATCAAAAGGGGAAAAAATTGGACTTAAAGATGGGGATATTGTTGAAGTTTTTAATATTCAAAAGCCCCATCTTGTTACTAAAGCCAAAGTAAAACTTGTAGAATATGTTCACCCTGACGCCTTATTTTCATATTATGGAGTAGGTGCTGGATATTATAACAATCTTACAAACTTTTTAACTAATGCGCCAAAATATGGATTTAATCCTAATCATATAGGAAACTTTACCTTTGCCGCACTTGATGGCGGGCAACTGGCTCAAGACTTTATTGTTAAAATCAGGAGGGCAAAATGAGTAAAAATATAATTTGCTATGACTCAATGTCATGTATCAGGTGCTATGCTTGTATGACAAATTGTGCTATAGAAAATAGTACAAGGCAATTCAGAGATAAAGGGTATAAGTACGAAGCATCAGTAAATGAGCCAAAAGAAAGTAAATTTTACCTTACCCCTTTAACTTATGAATATGGAAAATACCCTGAAGCGCAAAAAATAACAAAATTTCATCATTGCAATCATTGTGAAAACGCTCCTTGTAAGCAAATTTGCCCTGCAGGAGCAATAGAGCAAAGAAAAAGTGGCGCAGTCGTTATTCATGAAAATGTATGTGTGGGCTGCCGCTCATGTATAGATGCATGCCCTTATAATGTACCTAAATACAGTAAAGAAACAAACAAAACCTCTAAATGTATTTTATGTTACGACCGCATCGAAAACGGTTTAAAGCAGGCTTGTGTGGAAGGTTGTCCTACTGGAGCGCTATTTTCTGGAACAATTCAAGAAGTAGAGCAAGAGATAGCTAAAAGGATTGCAACCTACAAAGATACATATAATGAAGACTTTGTTGCTTACGGGCTTGATAAGGTAAACAACTATGTAGGAAAGCTGGGTTGGATAACAATAATTCCCAAGAAAGAAATGGGTCAATATAAGCTCCCTGAAAACCCACGAAGCAACGCAATTGCTTTTAGAAACTTTGCCAAAACAAGTGCACCATTTTTAATTGGTGGTGCATTGGCTGCAACAGCCGGACATTTTATATATTGGCTGGCAAAAAGAAAAGAAGTAGTTGCAGAAAAAGAGCACAAGGAGGAGTAATATGACTCAAAACAATACTAATCAAAAAATAGAAGTATTTAACCAAATAGTTATTTGGTATCATAAACATATAATTCATTTTATGATATTTTTCATAATTACGGGACTGCCAATTTTATCCAATAAATTTAGCTTTTTAGCCTACATATTTGGTATACCTGTTAGCTTGTTTGCCGGTGCCAATACTTCCGCAGAAATACTAAGTATTGGTATTCAGGTTGCAAGAATATTCCATAGGGTAACGGCATTATTTTTCCTACTTACAACAATACCGTTTGTAATTGTTATGCTTAAGGATATAAGTTCATGGCAAATATGGCCTGAAAAATGGGGTATTAAAGCATTTTTCCAGGGATTTTCAGATTTGTATAAAACATATATAAAATTTGAGCACCCTGAAATAGGAAAATACAATATGGGTCAGAAGCTATTTGCATGGTTTATAATATTTTCAATGATAGTTATGACTATTACTGGGTTAATGCTGACATTTAGAGATTCTTACACCTTAGAGGCTTTACAATGGGCGAAAAGCCTGCACGGTACATTTTTTATACTTATAATATTTTTTCTAATTATTCACATGTATATTGGGACTCATCCAATTAACAGATGTGGCTTAAAAGCAATTTTTAGGACAGGTGAAGCTAACTTGGAACATATCAAAGAAAAACACCCAAAATGGTATAAAAAGATAGTAAAAAATTAAAAATGGGGGCAAACGCCCCCCTTTTTTTTTACTATTGGGCAGTCCACCCACAGTCAATTGTAAGAGAATTACCTGTCATACACCTGGCAGCATCAGAGCATAAATAAAGAACTGCTTCGCCTAATTCATCCGGCTCAATCATACGCTTGATTGCTTGTTTTTTCAAAATTACCTTTTCAAGAACTTCTTCTCTGGATATACCATGAGTCTTAGCTTGATCATCAATTTGGTTGTCTACAAGCGGTGTCCTGACATATCCAGGGCAAATTGCATTAACCGTTATTCCGCAGTTAGCCCCTTCTAATGCAGCAACCTTTGTAAGCCCCATAAGTCCATGCTTGGCAGATACATACGCAGATTTAAACTCAGAGGCACGCAATCCATGGACAGAGCTTATATTTATAATTCTTCCCCACCCTTTCTCTTTCATGTATGGCCATACATATTTGGTCAACAAAAATGGGGCGGTAAGCATCAAGGATATAATAAAATTCCATTTTCCCTCAGGGAAATCTGCAATCGGACAAACATGCTGTATACCAGCATTATTAACTAAAACATCTACTGTGCCATAATGAGCCACTGAAGCCTCAATTAGTAATTTACAATCGTTTGCTTTGGATAAATCCGTTTTAACAAAAAAACCGCCTAAGTTTGAAGCTACTTTTGCTCCTGTTTCTTCATTAATATCTGAAATGACAACATCATAGTTATTCTTAGCCAAAGCAGTTGCTACACTTAATCCAATACCGCTTGCTCCACCTGTTACTATTGCAACTTTTTTCATAATTAAATCCCCCTATTTGTAAATTGTCGCCGGAAGCCACGTGATCAATTCCGGAAAGATTATCAAAAAGAACAAAGATAATAACTGTATTATTATAAAAGGGATGACGCCCTTATAAATATCTCCAAGGGTTATATTTGGCGGAGTAACACCCTTTAAATAAAATAAAGAAAAACCCACCGGGGGTGTTAAAAATGATGTTTGCAGCGTCATTGCTACAAGCATTACAAACCATAGCAAATTTGGATTTTCCAACACTCCATATCCATTTATATTGAGTCCAAGATGAGGTATTACCGGTGAAAGTAGAGGTAAAACTATCAATGTTATTTCCACCCAATCAAGAAAAAAGCCAAGTAGAAAAACAACGCCCAAAATAACTAAAATAGTCCCTGTCGGACCAAATGGAAGAGAAGTTAAAACCTCAGAGATAACTTCATCACCGCCCAAACCTCTTAAGACAAGAGCATACGCGGTTGCACCCACAAATATGCCAAATATATAGGCGGTAGTGTTAAAGGTGCCATACAGCACATCTTTTAAAACTTCAAAATTAAATTTTTTAAACATAACTGCAAGTAAGACCGAGCCTAACGCTCCCACAGCACTTGCTTCCGTTACAGTTGCAATACCTGCAAAAATTGAGCCCAAAACTGCCACTATCAACCCAAATGGCGGGATAACGTTTAATATTACGTCTTTAACAACTTTCCAAGATACAGGCTCAAGATCTTCAGGAAGTGGCGCTGATTTTGGGTTAAAAAAAGCAAAAATAAGAATAAAAACCACATACATACCTGCAAGCATTAGCCCTGGGAAAACAGCACCAAGAAACAAGTCACCCACAGATAAGCTTAATTGATCACCCATAACAACAAGCATTATAGAAGGTGGAATGAGAATACCCAAAGTCCCTGCACTTGCCACTGTGCCAAGTGCCAATGTTTTTGAATACCCCTGATTTAACATGGCTGGCAGTGAAAGCAAACCGAGTAATACCACTGACGCTCCGACAATGCCCGTTGAAGCTGCAAGCAACACACCTACAAATGTTACGGTTATTGCAAGGCCTCCTCTTACTTTACCAAATAATTTTTGTGATGAATTCATTAATCTTTCAGCAATACCTGACTTATCCAACATTAAACCCATAAATATAAAGATAGGCAACGATACAAGCACCCAGTTTGTCATCGTTTTGTATATTCTGGTAATAACCAAACCAAAGTAATTTAAGTCAATACCAGTAAATGCTCCAAAGTAATTATCCGCGATATATCCTACACCTACAAACAATACTGCAGTACCACCAAGTGCAAAAGGTATCGGGTAGCCTATAAGCAATATACCTATGAACGTAACAAACATTAAAATTACCAATATTTGGTTGATATCCATCTATTCCCTCCCAAAAATAATAAGCAATGATTTTACCATTCTGGAAATTACTGCAATCAAGAGCAATATAAACGAAATGGGTATGACAGCCTTAATTATCCACCTAAAAGGAAGACCTAAAGGCGCATTTGAATGTTCATTTAAAATAAACGAGCTATGTGTAAATTCTACTCCATAATAAATCAAAACAAGTATAAAAGGTAAAAGTAAAAACAAGTGGCCAAGAAACTCTATCCATTCTCTTGTCTCTAAAGAAAATTTACTTTGCAATACGTCAACTCTGACATGAGAATCGGTTACAACAGCATAAGACAAACCAATCATATAGGCAAAAGAATATAGATGCCATTCTAATTCCTCCAAAACCACAAGACCATGGTTAAATCCATATCTAAGTAAAACTTGTAGTAAAGTAACAATTATCAATAATAAGTTTGCCCAACTTACTGTTTTACCAATTCTAATTATAAGCTTATCAAGTATGTTTGATAGCTTATTAGCTCCAGGCTTTACTGTATTTGCTTGCATTATTACTCCTTATAAAAAGTAAAAATAATAGAGCCCCTAAAAGGGGCATCTATTTATTCAAATGGTAATGTGCTGTAATTGATAAATTTGTTAACTTCTTTGAAATATTGTTTTTGATCGTCTATAACCTTTTTAAAGAATGGATCTTTTGCAGTTTCTTCTTCCAATACTTCATTCCAAGTTTGTCTTAACTTTTTAACTATTTCATCATTAAATTTCATGTTTTTCACGCCTTTCTCCTCATTTTCCATAAGGACTTTCCCCTGTACAGCAATAGACTTAGTAAGAGTGAAATAGTTAGTTGCATTAACAGCAGTCTGTATTACAGCTTGCTGACGAGGGCTCATAGAATTCCATGTTTCTTTGTTAATTAAAAGCTCAAAAGTTGATGAGGGTTGATGCCAACCAGGGAAGTAGTTGTATTTTGCAATTTTATAAAACCCAAGTTTTTTATCAACTACTGGCATAGAAAATTCAGTAGCATCAATAGCACCTTTTTCAAGAGCAGGAAATATTTCAGCACCAGGCAATAATACTACTGAGGCACCAAGTTTTGCTAACACTTTACCACCTAAACCGTAAAATCTGATTTTCAAACCTTTGAAATCATCTATACTTTCAATTGGTTTTTTATACCAACCGGCAGTTTCAGCAGTATATATTGTTATAGGGAAAACTCTAACGTTAAACCCGGCATTATCATACATTTCCTGATATAACTTGCTGCCGTTTCCCACTGTAAACCATGAGCCGAATACTTCAGGAGTAGGCCCAAATGGGAGTGCGGAAAAGACTGCAGCAGCCGGTATTTTTCCTTGAATATAACCTGAAATAGTATAGCCTGCATTAACTTTTCCTGTAGAAACAGCATCATGAATTTCAAAAGCAGGCATCAATTTGCCAGGTTCAAAAATTTTGACTTTAATTGTGTCATCCATACTGTTTACTAAATCAGCAAAGTAAACCGCACCTTCACCCAAAATTGGTAAAGTTGAAGGGAAAGCCAAAGGCATCTTAAGTAGAATATTCTTTTCTTTTTCTTTGGCAAACACATTAACAGTGCTCATTGCCAATACCAAAATAACAACTGAAAAAACTTTTAAAAACATTTTTACACTACGCATATACATCCTCCTTTTTAACAACTGTGTTTTAATATATTCAAATAGCATGCCATAATATCAATATTTTATTAGCATCAGATTAACACTTGATATTTATTAGCTTTATTTAATAGACATTTTAATTAGTTGAAATAAATATAAAAATGTTATATAAATTTTATGTATCAAATTTGAAACATATAGCAATTTTGATACAATACTTACAGAGATAGGTCATGCTAATAAAAACTTTTTACAAAAAAATGCTTGATAATCTGCCACTCGGAATCATTACCACAGACCCAAATGGCAATATTCTTTATCTAAACAAATACTATGCTGACTTTTTGTCAGTTAACATAAACAAAGCCTTGGGTAAAAATATTAGAGACTTTGTACCCAATACAAGAATGATAGAAGTAGCAAAATCTAAAACTCCTGAAATTAACTTTATTCATGATTTTGTCCCTCAAGGAGTTAGCACGATTGTTCATAGAATACCAATAATTGAAGATAATGAAGTAATAGCAGTTTTCGGAATAATACTAATCACGAGCAACGAATCAAATGACATAACTGAAAAACTAACTCTATTAAACACAAAAATCAAACACTATGAAACTGAGTTAAAAGACCTAAAATCTAAAAGATTTACTTTTGACAAGATAATCGGCATTACACAAGAAATTATTAAAGTAAAAGAAGATGCAAAAAAAGCATCTAAAACCAACCTTCCTGTTTTAATAGTTGGGGAATCGGGGACTGGGAAAGAGATGATTGCACAAGCAATACACTACTCAAGCTCAAGATCAAATGGCCCATTCGTAAGAATTAACTGTTCAGCGATACCTAAAGAACTTTTCGAATCAGAGCTTTTTGGCTATGAAAAAGGCTCATTTACAGGTGCAGACAGCAAAGGTAAAATAGGTAAATTTGAAATAGCCAATAATGGTACAATTTTTTTAGACGAAATCGGAGATATGCCGCTATCGTTACAGCCAAAACTGCTAAGAGTGCTTGAATATAAGGAATTTGAAAGAGTTGGAGGGAATAAAGTAATAAAATCTGACTTTAGAATAATTGCTGCCACAAATAAGCCACTTGAAGATATGGTCAAAAAAGGGGAGTTTAGGGCTGATCTCTTTTTCAGACTAAATGTAATAAATATCAAAATACCCCCTCTGAGAGAAAGGAAAGAAGATGTACCAATTTTGATACAGCATTTCATAGACAAAACTCTGTTTGAAAATAAAATATACGGAAGAGACATTAAAATAACCGAGAATGCTTTAAAATGCCTTGTGAATTACTCATGGCCAGGAAACGCAAGAGAATTACAAAATATTGTAGACAGGCTAATTGCAATAACCGAAAACGATATTATAGATGTCGAAGATCTGCCTGCCTATATTCAAATAGGAAAAGGCAAAAAGCATAACATATCTTCCCTATCATTAAAAACATATTTAGAAGAAGCTGAAAAAGACTTCATAAGAAATATACTAAAAAAACACAATAATAACAAAAATTTAACCGCGAAAAAACTTGGAATTCACAGAACACTTTTATACAAAAAAATGAAAAAACTTGGTCTAAGCTAATAAGTTGCTCTACTTATTGTTGAGTTTATTTAAAACTTCATTTAAGTTTTTCCAACTCATATTGTTAAGCCGATACTTCATCCTGTAAAATTCATTCACAAACAGATTTGCTTTTTTTCTTAAGTCGTCGTTTTCAATTTTTCTTGTATTTTGTAAAAGACTCAGCTTTGGGTCTATATCTACCCCATTTTTCTTCAATATCTTATAAAACTTATCCAAATAATAGTCGGCTTGCTGTTTTTTTCGCCTATATAAAATAAAGTATAAACTCAACCCGATGCCTATGATAATTAATACCATATTGGCCAATATTTTCTTAGATATGCTAACATTCATATTTTTAAATGAAGAGGAAACATTTTTAAATAAGCTAACCTGTTTTTGAAAATCGTAATTTATTACAAACTTAGTCCAGTAATATGAAATATAGTCGAAATACAGCCTAAATTTTAAACTCCAAGGCAATATATTTTTATCGGTAAACTGCTCAATGGCTGCCGGAGTAGGATCAAATCTTACCCAATATCCGTCAATATATGCCTCTACCCATACGTGCGCATTTTTATTGGCCACAGCATAATATCCGCCGTTTTCATTATAATAGCCACCTTTAAAGCCACCCACAAGCCTAGCAGGTATATGGTTAGCTCTCAACAATACAGCCATACTTGAAGCAAAAAATTCACAATTGCCTTTTTTTACTTCAAACAAAAAATCTTCCAAAGAATTACTCCCCGTTGGCAAATCTTGTAAAGAATATGACATTTTTGACTTTAGATAATTTATGATTGCATTTGCAGTTTCAATATTGCTTTCTCTTTTAAAACTTTCAGCAAATTTTAAAACTTTTTGCGACACATTTGCAGTATCCGAATAAAACTTGTTGTCTATCTCATCCTTAAACTTATCTGCAAAATAAGAAACACCTGTGTATTTAATCTTTTTATTAATCAAATTTCTATCTTTTACTTCAAGCTTATCTGTAAAAAACACCCCCCTTGTGCCAACATCTACTTTTAAGGGGTAATCAAGAGTTATAAGAAAATTTTCAAAGTGCGGCTCCAAATAAAGCTGATATTCAACCCTTTCGCCTTGCAATCTTTTTTGCCTGTTTACCTTCTTTGAAACGGAAGATTTCCACCTATTTTCTTCAAAAACATCAAACACAACCCCCCTAAAATAAAGAGGCCTGTTTACCTTCTTCATCACTACCCTAAAAGCAATGCTGTTATCTTCCTGAATTGAATTAACATCTCCAAGCCCTATTTCACTACTAAAGCCTGACTTTGAAATATTTGAATATCCTATAGAGTTAAAAAGCGGGTAATCTGTTCTCGGCAGCACAATGAAAATAATTGCTGCCAAAGGAACGGCAAGCAGCACAATCGCCAAACCTTTAAAAAGAAGCTGTTTAAAACTACTGCCTTCAAGCTCAATATCACTCTTAAAATTAACAAAAGTGATAAAAATTGCCGCAATATTGGCAACAAATACTGAAACTACAATATATACCAAATAAATCATACTTAGACTAAAAAGCCCGGAAGCGGTTGTCAAAAAAATTGTCAATATAATCAGCTGCATATAATCTCTATAACCTTTTTCCTCAAGGAGCTTAATGCAGATAAATACTATGATGATGTGGCAAAGTGATAACAAAAACGTGTTTACGTTTGTATTAATGAGAGTAATCCCTGAAAATAAAAAAGCAAAAAAGGTGAGAACTTTTCTGTTTAATTTGAAAAATTTAAGCTTTTCATTAAACAAGAATATTATCAAAACCGCTATCAGGATAGCCGAATATAAGACATTCACATATCTAATGACACTAAAAAGTGCTAAAATTACCAAAAAACTTATAAGGTAATTTACAAAATCGCTAACTTTTACCATAAATAGCCAGCCTTTTTAAGACTTCCCTTTTTTCATATACATTTCCGATATTAAATTCCTTATTGCCAACCTGAAACAGCAAAGGTTGCTTTTTTATACTTGCTTCATAAATAATTGTTGTCGCAATACTTATCCCTTTTTCCAAACCATATGCATTAATTAAATCTTCAAAAATAACATATAAATAGCTCATCTTTTCTGAGGTAAATTCTTTGGTATAAAGGTTTTCGTTTTTTGCGTAGTGTTTCCAGAATATTTTACTCATCGGGTCGTTATTATAGCTTCTAATATTGCTAAGCTCTTCCTGACTCTTTATTACAGGCAGCACTGAAAAATCATTAACGATATCCCCATCTTCAGCTGAATTTGGAATAAAAGAATTGTCAATTAGTCTTGGAAATATCACTAATTCTTCATTTACTGCATATACTTTTGCTCTGATAAAAAAATTAAACGGATAAATAGATGTGACAATGACTTTATCTATCTTCACAAACCCTCTTTCGGTAAAAGTCTTAATAAAATATAAAGATGCCGATTGTTTTGGTTTTAGAAAAATGACCTTTTCTTCATCATCTAAAATGTTAATATTGAGAAGAGCGGAAAATATCGCCGATTTATTATTTATAACGTTGACTTTAATCTTTGTTTTTCGTGATGCATAAATCTCCTCTTCAAATGAAAATTCAAATGAGAGATTTTCAATGTTTGATTTACCAAAAAAGCCCGATATCCCCATCACCGCAAGCATCAACGATACTGTAATAAAGACAAGATTATTATTCGTGTTGATAGCAGAAAACCCCATCAATATTGTGAGTATGATATACAACCATCCGGCTTTTGTAAATTTAATCGGAGACAATCTTCCCCCTAATAAGGCAGTTTTACTGACTTAATTATATCCTCTAAAATCTCTATCTTTTCACTACCGGAAAACATACCTTTGAATATTATTCTGTGAGGCATGGTGTAAGTATAATAATCAAGTACATCCTCAGGGATTACATAATCCCTTTTGTTAATTATTGCTGAAGCTTTAGCCACATTTACCAAAGATAAGGCAGCCCTTGTAGAAAGCCCCGTGGCTATTTTACTGTGATTCCTTGTTTTATTAACAACTTCAATAAGATATTCCAATATTGAGTCATCTATCTTGATACCTTCTCTAACAAAATGTATTAACTCCAAAGCATCTTCTTTACTTATGGCAGGCTCTGACTCATAAATTCTCCCCCTTGAGCTTCCACCCTTTAATATTACAAATTCTTCCTCTTTAGACGGATAACCAAGATTTATCTTCATTAAAAAACGGTCAAGCTGGGATTCCGGAAGCGGAAAGGTACCATAGGACTCAGCTGAATTTTGTGTCGCAATTACAAAAAAAGGTTGATTAAGTTTGTATGTTTTACCTTCCACCGTCACCTGCTTTTCCCCCATAGCCTCAAGAAGTGCACTCTGAGTTTTGGGAGTGGCTCTATTTATTTCATCCACAAGCAAAATATTGTTAAAAACAGGCCCGTGTTTAAACTCAAATTCACCCTTTTCCTTATTGAAAATATTTAACCCCGTAACGTCAGTAGGCAATAAGTCATTGGTGCACTGAATCCTGCCAAAATCGACACCCATAGACTTTGCTATTGCTATTGCAAGTGTAGTTTTGCCAAGCCCCGGGCTATCTTCAATAAGGATATGCCCTCTGCTTAAAAAAGCCAACAAAGCAAGCTTAACCCCCATCTCTTTACCATGAAGATATTTGCCATAATAGTCAAATAACCTTTCTATCATAAAAATATATTTTTCCATCAGACCCCCTATTTTTTTACTATTCTACCATAGATGAAAAGTTTTATCTCAATTTAGACCTATAAAGTTTTTTTGAAAGGGGGAATATAAAAAAATGGTAATTGATTAAAATTTAATCACATCTGTTATGTGTCTTAGAATATTAAATCTCTTATGTGGATAAATTGTAAAGAACTTTATGTCAGACATTTTAGCTTATATATTAATATGTTACATAACACGAAAAAAAGGCGGTCACAAAAACCGCCCCCTAATACACATCTTTACTGATTCTTGTTAGTCCTAAACAGCCTTGTCCTAAGTCTTTCAAAAGCTTTACTAATTTCGCCAATTTCATCATTCCTATCAAAATAAATCATTTTATTATCAACCTTGCCATCGGCAAAGTCATTAGCTTGTTTTGTCAATATTGATAATGGTTTAAGTGATGAATTAACAACCACATAAACAAATGATATAGAAACTAACACTATCAACAAGAATATACCAAAAATTGTATATTTTAAGTTTTTAATCTGCATATTTGTTTTCTCTAATGAAAACCCGATTCTAAAGCCACCCCAATGCTTCCCTTTCACATAAATCGGTGAAGAAATATCCCACATAACCTCGCCTGTATCCCTGTAATAAGTTTGTAAAAAGCCATAATTTTTGTTTTGGGCAGCCAAAAGACCTACTTTATCATCAAAAATTCTTTTAGTCCTATTCCCTTCCAAATCTTCTGCGCTACCTGTCAAAGCTTTTTGGTACTTTGTGTTATGAGTAGGCAAATAGCCATTAATATCTACTGCCACCGCAAAAACAACATTTTCATCTGTCAAAAAGGAGTCTTCAATCTCGAGAATCGCCTTATCCGTGTAAAAATCATATTTTGTATGATATTTAGGTGGGTTGAAATCCCCAATTTTCTGATAGTCCGTATCAAAGATGTCATTTAGGGTTAATACACCATTATCTATCGCTTCATCCAAAATTTTACCTACAGTTTTTGCTCCAACAATAGAAGCTAATCGCCCCCTCTCCAACAATTGCTGTTTTAATCTTTGACTTTCTGTTGCAATGAGATAGTACGAACCAACCCCAATTATTACAAGTAAAACGATTGCCAGCTTAAATGCGAGTTTAGTGCTCAACTTCTTCATTTAAGTCTCCCCCTTTTTTTTATTTTTATTTTTCCTTATACCCAATCCTTAAAGCTCCCCAATGCTTGTTGTTAATAAAAATTGGCACGGACAAATCATACATTTTTTCACCTGTATCCCTATTATAACTTTGCAAAAGATACGGTTCAGTGTTTCTTGCCGCAGCCAGCCCCGTCCTGTCATTGAATATTCGCTTAGTCCTGTTTTTCAAAATATCTATCTCAGGATTACCTGTAAGTTTTTGAGAATACTTTGTGTTATGGGTGGGCAGATAACCGTTTTTATCAACGGCAACTACAAATATAAAATTTTTATCTTTTTCAAGGCAGTTATCCAATATCTTTCTTAACTCTTCGTCGGTCACCATATCATATTGGGTATGATATTTTTGAGGATAAGTGTTAGGTATCGGGATATAAAAGGTATCAAATATTTGGTTTACCTTTAACTTACCCGAACCGATATAACTGTTAAACAAATCTACGATTTCACTTCTACATTCATTTGCAATATTTAAAACATTTTTATGATACAAACCAAGCTCTTCGGAAACAGCAAAATCAGGGTAAACTACCATAAAAAATAGGCAAATCCCTGCTATTAATCTCAAGATTTTCATCTCTTCCTCCAAAGCAGAAACTAAATATGCGAAATTATATAACGTTATTTTATATAATTGTAAACAACAATTTTGCCAAAATAAAGGTATCTACGTCGCAAAATCATACAACTGTCAGATTAAATTTGACTTATTTTTTACCGCAATTAGAACAAATACCATGGAATGTTGCATTTACTGATAAAGTCTGAAAATTGTCAAAATCGTTAGAAATTTTTTCAAGGTTTATACTTTTACAATAATAATCACCGCATTTGTCACACACCAAATGAACGTGGCTGCTCCCCTCACCCTTCCCAAAGCAGTACATATACTCGCCATTTTCACTTAAAAATTTTAAAACTATCCCTTTTTCGCAAAATTCATCCATTATCCGATAAACAGTTGATTTGTTTAAATTGCTCTCTTTGGAAAAAATATCAATTATCTCAACGGCAGTTACGGGACAATTCTTATCAATCAAATATCCAAGCAATTTGATTTTATTTTTAGTTACCCTTATCTTTTTGTCAGTTAAAAGTTTTTTTATACCAAGCATTTTTCAAAACCGCCAAAAATTTTTCAATTACAAACCAAAATGATGCCACTAATATTATAGATGCACCGGAAGTAGTATTGAAATAATATGAAAACAAAAGCCCTGAAAGGCCAAAAAATAAAGTGTAAACAGTAGAAATAATTATCATCTGAAAAAGATTGTTAGACTTATTTTCAGCCAAATGCTGAGGTATGGTAAGAAGTGCTACCACCAAAATCAAACCTACAACCTTGATTAAAATCACAATGGAAATTGACGCCAAGATAATGATAAGCGTATGAATTAAACTTATATTTATCCCTTTTACATACGCAAACTCCTTATCAAAAGAAAAAAGAACAAGTTTTTGATAAAAAGCTACTAAAAATAAAATTGCAATCACATCAAGAATAAAAATCATATTAATATCACTTTGTGAAACTGCAATCAGACTACCAAAAAGATAACTCATCAAATCAGCCTTGTAGCCGGGCGTAAAGTCGATAAGAATAATACCAAGCGCCATTCCAAGTGCCCAAAAAATACCTATAACACTATCAACTCTGTATGTCTTATTAGCGGTATATACTCCTAACGCGGATGAGCTTAACAGTGAAAAGACCAAAGTAGTAGGCAAAACAGGCAAACCAAAAAAAAAGGCAAGCCCTACCCCGCCATAAGCGGCATGAGCAACGGCACCCGTGAGAAATACCATTTGATTGACAACAATCAATGCACCGGCAATCCCGCAAACTATACTTGCCAACAAAACAGTATATATGGCATTTAAAAAAAAGTCATACTGAAATATTTCCAATCTTTGCTCCCAATATCAACTCTATTTAACGCTGTTAAAAGTCTTCATACACTTATCCCTATGCTCACACTTTGTAAGGTGGTCTATCTCTTCGCTGACATAAGCACCGATAGAGCAAGTATGTTCATCATGGATACCGTACATTATTTCCATCATCTCTTTTGTAAGCTCAGGCTTGTCATTGTAAAGCAGATATCTGTTAACGCATGCCACACTATTAATTTTGGTAGCCAGCAAATTCAGATTATGAGTCACCACTATTATTGTCTTATCGGCATTTATCTTTTCCAAAAGACTAAAAAAACAAAAGCTTCCATAGGGGTCAATATTTGAAGTAGGCTCATCTAAAATCAGCAGCTCAGGGTTAGAGATAAGTGCTCTTGCAAGGTAAACCCGCTGCACTTGCCCGCCAGACAGCTCGGTCATTTTTTTATCCTTAAGCTCTAACATCTCAAGCTGCTCAAGCACATCTTCAGCCTTTTTTGTTTCACTTTTTGAATAACCAAACCTAAAAAACCTACTCTGCAAACCAAGGAGTGTACATTCCAAGACGCTTAACGGGATTTCATTTTTGTTATTTGTCTTTTGGGGCACATATCCAATCCTGTCAAGCACATCTGCAGGGGATTGACCAAACATTTTTATTTCACCCTTTGAGGGTTTTAGAATACCAAGCAAAAGTTTTACAAGGGTAGTTTTTCCGCCGCCATTTGGCCCAACCACCATCAAAAAATCTTTTTCCTTCACATTTAAATTTACATTTTCCAAAGCATATGTGCCATTGTATGAAAAATATACATTTTCTACATTTACAATATAATTACTCATCTTTGCCCTTACACTTTTTTTCAAAAGCATTTTTAATCAATTCAAGTTCGCCAATATAGTTGTAACTTAAAGGATTAACTTTTATTATTTCAATATTAAGCTGCTTTGCTAACGTATTTGTAATTCTGCTGTCAATTTGCGGCTGGACGAACAAGAATTTTGCATCCTCTTTTTTGGCAAAATCAACGATACCTTTTATATGGCTCATTGACGGCTCAATCCCTTCAGCCTCAATTGCCACTTGCTTCAATCCGAAATCTTTTGCAAAATATCCCCAAGAAGGGTGAAAAACAAGAATATTTTTACTTTCACACCTGTCAAAAGTTTTTTTGAAATTTATCACAAGCTCGTCCATACTCTTTACAAGTTTTTGATAATTAGATTCATAAAATGGAAGGTTATCTTTGTCTGCTTCAGCCATAAAATCCAAAATATTTTTTGCCATAATTTTAACATTATTAGGACTTAGCCAAATATGAGGATCATAAAAATTGTTATCCCCCTCATTTTCATGCTTTTCATCATGACTGTGCTTTTCAAGCCTCTGTTTTGTAATATCCTTATCTATATAAACTACTTTTACCCCCTTATTTACCGAATATAATTTTTCAAGCCATACATGATCAAATGTATCCCCTATTGAAAAATAATATTTTGCCTTTGACAGCTCTCTCATCTCCTTAGGCCTTGGCTCAAAAAGATGAGGGTTAAAATTTTCCGGGACAAGCGCTTTTACGTGATATTTCCCCCCCACAATATTATCAGCAATATATTTTACAGGTGAAATACTTACAAAAATAATATCCGCAGAATAAGATATTTGACTGCATAAAAGTATAATTAAACTAAAAAACCATTTTTTCATATCTGGTTCTCCGCAACTCAGTTGCAACTATATTATAACTCTATGATTAAAAAAGCAATAAATTTATCGATATCATCACATATTTTTCAAAGGAATACTAAATATTAATCTATGAGGTTTTCATCAATCAATATATCAACAAGAAGCTCTGCACAAAAGCTCGAAATTTGCTGACAATGCTTGTATTTACCAATACCAAAAATCAACTCGCTCCTTTTTGTCAAAGACTTGCAACAGGTAGTTTTAAACTTTTCTTTAAACCGCTCCATAAAAATCTTCCCTAACTTTTGGGAAAGTCTTTTGTCCTCATTGGGACTTTTTCTTCCGGTCAGACTCCCCGCTATCATTACGGAAGATGATACTGCACCGCATACGCAACCTGAAGCACCAATCCCCTCACCCAAAATGGTCATAGACCTTTTAAAATCATCGGAAAAAAATATTCCTGTTACATCTTCAAAAGCTTTTAAAACTGCCTCCGAGCAGTAATACCCCTCATTGAAATATTGCTCTGCCAGTGTCTTTACTTTGTCTATCTTGATGCTTTTAGTATCACTCATTTATTCACTTCCTCAAACTTTTCTTTAAGCATTTGTGGCACTTCACAGCTTTTCCCTTTATTTGCATCAAAACATGCAAGAGTAGTTTTTGCCTCGGCATATACAAGACCGCTTCCATTGTGCAAAATATATTTCCCTTCAAACCGTGTCCTTGAAATCTGATAAAATTCCATGTCTATTATTAACTTATCACCCAAAGACACGGGACGCTTGTATGAACACTCTACATCAGTTATTAACAAAAAGATATTATCCTCTTTCAGTTTTAAAAAGTCATCCAAAAATAGCTCTGTCCTTGCCGCTTCCATCAAAGTAAAATATTTGGCATGATTTAAATGCCCATACATATCCATATCTGAAAACCTTAGTTCAATCTCCTTTGAAAACATCTATCACCTCAAAAATATGTTATTTTTATAAAGTCATATAAAGGGATTATAAAAAGTGCAGGCAGCATGTTTGCCGTTTTTATTTTGACAATATTAAGCATATTAAGCCCAATCCCTACAATGATAATCCCACCCACAACGGATATACCGTTTACATAAATTTCATTTTCCAGCAAAAATACTGCACTTGAGGCAAGAAGACTTAGCCCGCCCTGATAAATCAAAATCACTATTGCCGAAAACAATACACCTATCCCAAGAGTGGATGTCAATATAACCGAAGAAACACCATCCAACATGCTTTTAACATACAAAACGGAAGGGTCATTGTTTAAACCGTCTTTTATCGCACCGATTATTGTCATTGAGCCCACACAAAACAACACGCTTGCAGTAACAAACCCAAGCACAAATGTATTTGAAGTGCTTCTCGTCTTATTTTGAATAAATGAACCAATTTTGTCCAATTTGTCTTCTATATCTATAATCTCACCTACTATGGTACCTACAACCAAAGAAATCAAGGCGGCAAGAAAATCGTGCTCCTCAAAAGCCATTTTTATCCCTAAAACTACTACTGCAAGCCCCAAAGCTTTTAGTACAGATTCTTTAAGCTCGCCCTTTATCCTCTTTCCGAAAAAAAGTCCTATAACCGTGCCCACCGTAACCGCGGCAGCATTAACAATCGTCCCTAAGACCATTACCTTACCAACCTTTTAATGTATTTAATCGCGTCACTTGCTAACCCTTCGGAAACTATTCTCACAGTGGTTTCATTATTATATTTAAACGCACTGTCAGTATAATTGTGACTACCAACATAAGTTATCTTTTCATCAATAACCATTAGCTTTGCATGTGTACGCACATCTTTTGAATCAAACACAACCGTTGCGCCCGCTTTTAACAATTCTTCGGCGGTTTCTTTGTTAATATCGGTAGTAATGTCATTCCCTTTCCCTAAATCCATGACAATAAAAACCTTTACGCCCTTTTTCAATGCACGAAGCAATGCCTCTTCCAAAAGAGTACTCTTTTGATGTCTGTCATCTGTTGTCTTAAACATATAAATAGCCACAAAGATATTTTTTTGGGCATCCGTAACATCTTTTATCATGGAGTCCAAAAGATACCTGTCAGGCAGAAATGTAACCTTGGCGTCATATGCCTCAGGTCTTGCATAAATGTTTGTAATAGAAACATAAATTATAAAAAAAACGGCAAAAATGTATTTAATATAACGTTTTGTTAATCTTTTCCCAAGCTTCATCAATACCTCTTCTTTTTGTAGCCGAAAATATTACAAAATTTTCTTTAATTAAACCTAAATTATCGGAAATAACCTTAACCTGTTTGGTTATCTCATTTCCTGAAAGTTTGTCGGATTTGTTTAAAATAAACAAAACATCACGGTCAAGTTCATAAAGCATATTAATAACACTAATATCATCTTCCGTCGGCACCCGCCTGATATCAAGTATCAAAACGCATAATTTAAGCTGATTTCTCGAAGAGATATAAGCATAAATATTTTTAGACCAGCTCTCTTTCTCTTTCTTTGATACTTTAGCATATCCGTATCCCGGCAAGTCTACAAAAACCATCTTATTATCAATATTAAAAAAGTTTATGAGTCTTGTCTTCCCCGGTGTTTTACCTACTTTGACAAGACTTTTTCTACCAAGCAATACATTAATTACACTCGATTTACCAACGTTACTTCTCCCTAAGAAAGCCACTTCACTTAAATTGTGATTAGGATAATCTTTTGGCAAAAGAGCCGATTTTATAAATTCCGCATTCAAGGCAGCACCCCGCAACTAGTCAGAAAAGTATTTAGACAAAAATCAAAATCAGTCGAAAAACCGGCGGCATTTTTATGTCCGCCACCACCGTTATTGACAGCTATTTTACTCACATCTATCTCATTTTTGGAGCGAAGAGAAATTTTCTTTTTCTGTGCATTGATTATTACCACATATTGAGCTTCCGTATTATTAATAATATGGTGACCAAGCTCAGAATTATACCTTTCCGCAAAAATTACCGCAAATTTTCTCCCTTCAACATCCTCGAAAAATGTAAGATTTTTTAATGCATTATCAAGATATTTACTCTTTGACTCCTCTTCAATCTCAAGCAGCATCTTTTCATAATTGTCAAACTTTGTGGAAGGATTTTCCAAAAACCTTTTTACAAATCTATTTATCCCCACTAACGAAAAATACATATTCATAGTCAAACTGTCTTCCCTCTTCAGATGCCACATATCATAATCATTAACACACTCTGCAAAGTCCCTGTATTCTTCCACCTGACAGCCAATCTCTTTTAGCCATTCTAATGTCAATAAAGTAGCCGACTTTGAAATATCATGATAAGAATCAATTACTTTGCTTAACTCCTCTGAAGTTTTATGATGATCGATAAAAAACAGCTCTACGTAGTTTGTCAAAAACTTTGCCGTTTCAATAGTAGGTGAAAGGTCAGTAATTATTATCTTATTGAAACTGTTATAATTTTTAATAAGGTAATTGTCTATTTCATCATAATTCAAATAAACCGTATCAGCCACATCAAGATATTTTTTTATCAAAACAGCGCACCCCGCACCATCCAAATCATTATGTGTAACATGCAGAATCATAAAATTATTCTCCGATTATTTTAATAAGTACTCTTTTACGTCTTTTCCCGTCAAATTCTCCGTAAAATATCTGCTCCCAAGGTCCAAAGTCAAGTCTACCGTTTGTAACGGCTACGACTACTTCTCTTCCCATTATCTGTCTTTTAAGATGAGCATCTCCGTTATCTTCTCCAGTCAAATTATGCTTGTAAAGACTTAAAGGCTCATGCGGTGCAAGCTCTTCAAGCCATCTTTTGTAGTCACTGTGCAAACCAGATTCGTGGTCGTTGATAAAGACCGAAGCTGTTATGTGCATGGCATTAACAAGGCACAACCCTTCTTTTATTCCGCTTTCATTAACAGCTTGTTGAACCTCTGAAGTAATATTTATAAACTCAACCCTTTCTCTTGTATTAAACCACAATTCTTTTCTAAAAGATTTCATTTTACACCTCTTAAATTGAGTGATATATTATTAACAAAATAATTCTTAATAGTAAACAAGGGAAAATATATGATAATAATTTGCGGAATAGGATATTTTGAAGAACAACTTATCGCTAACATTAAAGATAGGGAAGTAATTGCAATAGAGTTGGACAAAGAAAAGGCCGCCAGAATTGAATCTCAATATCCGCACGTAAAAGCAATTATAGGTGATGCAAGTAGCGTATTGGCATGGAAAAAAATAGACCTTGAAAATGTTCAACACATCATAACTGCCTTCAAAGATGCCGATGTAAGTCTTGAAATATGTTTTTTTATCAGAAAAACCTTTAAACTTGACATCCCAATTTTGGTTATTTCATACTCCGGGGATATTGAAAATAAATTCGCAGAGTTTGGTGTCACACTGATAAACCCTCTTGAAATGTCAATCAACCTTGTAATAAATAAACTCAACAAAAATTATTCGAAAGCTATCGATATAGGTATAAGAAAGGGTGAGCTGATTGAAATGAATGTCTTATCAAAATCTCACCTAACTGATAGAAAATTAAAGAATATTAGGCCTTCAAACTGGCATGTGGCAGCCATTTACAGAAATAACGAAATCGTTATCCCCACTGGCAATGTAAAAATTAAAGTGGGGGATAAAGTTATCATATTTGGTGAGCCCAAAGTTTTGGAAAACCTTGCAAACATATTCTTAAAAGGTATCCCTCAATTCCCCCTTCAATATGGTAAAATTATGTCTTTATATATCTTTTCCGACAAAGATTTACTCTCATTAAGCGGAAGTGTCCATCTATTTAAGCACATAAGGTCACAGCGCCTTGAAATAATTGCTGTGGATACTGTTGTCGAAGAGGAAAAAATTATTTCGCTATTTGAAAAAAATGAAATAACAAAAGATTATAGCATAACTCCTGCAGAAACTTTCTTTGAAAATCTTAACAGACCGGATAATGGAATAAATGTATTCATTCAAAGAAAATCTACATTCTTTAAAAAACTTAAGATAAAGCAAATCTTAAAAGAAACTTCAAAACCTACGGCTCTTATGAAAAATGGCGCTAATTTTTCAAAAATCTTGGTAAGCTTAAACAGCCCGGATATGACACACATTCTTGAAATTGCAGTAGAGCTTGCAAGACTGTTTAAAGTGGAAGTCGGTGCGGTATATGCTACACTTCCGAAGGCTTTACGCAATGAAGAAGATGCCGAACTCTTGCAAGAATCTTACACCATAGTCAACGATTTTAAGTCTATATATAAAATAAACATCGATTATACAGTAATTGAGGGTAATCCCGTTAGGGAAACATTAAGATTTTTATCCAAAGAAGATAGTTTGTTATTTATAATTGGGTATGAACGCTTTAATCCCGGCTCATTTTTTAAACCATCCGTTGCATATCACCTTGCAACAAAAACAACATTTTCTACAATATTAATACCTCAGAGTGTGGATTAAGTATGTCTTCACATGAAGCTTTACTTTTATTTTTAATGGCTGCCATCGCCTTTATTTCACCTTATCTCGGCAAAAAACTGCGTCTGCCGATACCTGTAATTGAAATATTGTTAGGGATTTTGATTGGTACATTTATCAAGATTGATAAGCATGCATTTACCATTATAAAATTTATATCCGAATTTGGATTTTTGGTCTTGATGTATTTGGCAGGGCTTGAGCTTGACATAGAAGATTTGAAAAAGACTCCGAAAAAAGATTTTTTAATATATGTACTATACTACCTTATAGTAATAGGTGTGCTTTTTGGCACAGCCATCTTATTTAACCTACCAATACCTTTGGTCCTCTTGGTATCTATGTCGGCAATCGGGCTTTTATACCCAATCCTTTCAGCAAGTAATGCATTGAATACAAATATCGGAAGGACACTCTTAATCATTGGCAGTGTCGGAGAAATAATAAGTCTTATTATCATAACCGCAACAACAATTTATTACAGCTACGGTTTCAGCATTAAGTCTGTTTACCATATTTCGGAAATTTTATTTTTCTGTATCTTTGCATATCTGGCTTTAAAGAGCTTGAAACTCTTTTCATGGTGGTATCCAAATACATTACTAAAAATTGTCAGCAGTGACAACTCCGCCGAAACAGGTATGCGTACTAACTTTTTAAATATGCTTGTATTTGTCGCCCTTGCCGCATATTTGAACATTGAAATCATTATAGGCAGCTTCATCGGCGGTATGCTTTATGCGACAATTTTAAAAGATAACGAAGACATAAGAGAAGGTTTTGAAATGTTTGGAAACGGCTTTTTGATACCTATCTTCTTTATATATGTCGGCCTGGTATTTGATATTAACAGCCTTACAAATATTACGACAATAATATATGCAGTTTCTCTCTCTATCGGAATATTCGTGGTAAGACTTCTGGCAAGCCTTGTTTTTGTGTTTGCTGACATAAACTTGCGCAGTATAATTGCAATACCGCTCAGCACATCTTTTCCACTGACACTTTTGGTGGCATTTGCCGAAATTGGGAAAGCTACAAACATATTAAGTGTTGAAATGGCAAGTGCAGCAATCTTGACATCAATATTAACGGCAATTATCTATCCACCTATTTTAAAAGTGGCAATGAAATTTGCAAGATAACCATATATTTTAGGGGTGCCCCTTAAAATATTTCAGGCTATTGTTTAGATACTTTGTAATTGTATTTAAAGCATTCTTAAGCCTGTTTTGATTGTAAGCGGATAAACTGTCGGGATTAATATATTTATTAACTTTTTCACCCTTCTTTGCCGACTTTATTTGATTTCTAAGCACAATATCCACAACAATCTCATAAGCCTTTGACACTTTACCCACCGTCTCATCCGAAAGTATATGCTTCCTCTCAAGATGCTTTAATCTTTCCATTGTATTCAAGCTGCTCAGTTTCTTTGCAAGCGTATAAGCTCTTGTAACATCAACTACTATGGAAAGAGCATAAGGCTTTAGGTTGAGTTTGTCCTTATTTTCGCCCTCTTTTTCAACTATAAACTTTCCAAACAATGATATAGGGGATTTAAAATTGGTATCATTTTCTAAAAACTGAATAAGGAAAATCGGCTTTTCTGCTATAATATCAAAAATGAACTCTTTTAACTCCCACACAAGACTGTCATGACCGCAAAATGTGTCCATATCAAAAACAATGGAAGACCTTAAAAATCCGCCGCCGCTTGAAGGGTCATTAACAATTTCGGCTATACTTTTTTTCCATTCCCTCAATGTTTTTGACATATTCGGGTTAGTCACCATTACATTTCCGGGACATTTCTTATAGCCCACATAATCAAGGTTATCGACAAGTTTTTTACCAAAATCCTTCAGGATACTTTTCTCAGTTTGCGTTATATCGTCATCGAAAATAAATCCGTTGTCTTGGTCAGGGTCAAGCATCATCTCCTTTCTCGCACCGCTCCCCATTATTATCAAGGCGTGCTTAATATCGCATACATTTATCCCTGACTTTTTGTAAAACTCATCAACGGTAATTTTATGCACCTGTTTTTGAATTGCCAAATGGACTGATGATATTATCGGCAAGACATCCGCAGTCATTCTGCTTGACTCTATCAGCTCATCGGCGACCTTATAGAGATTAAGGTAAGAGTTTCTAAGCTCATCCAGACTTTTCGAAGATTCAATATGAGATGTGTATATATTGATACTGTTATATAAAATCTTGAGAATATCCTTATTGGATATTATGCCTATAGGTTTTTCATTTTTAACAATGATGCCATATTCTTTATTTCTGGCCTGCATCTCTGCCAAAACTTCCACCAAAGGATATTCTTTGGGCACCTTTACAATATCTTTGTCGACAAAATCGCATATTTTGGCATTCAAACCATATCTGTCAGCATTTGGCAAAAAGTTGTGTACCAAAGACTTAGCTGTTAGTATCCCGGATACATTTTCATTATCCGTGACAATCAAACTTCCTACCTTATTTGAAGACATAATTTTACTTGCTTCAATAATCGGTATATCTTTCTCAACAGTGATTACAGGAAATGTCATATAATTTCCCACAGGCTTATAAGTAAAACTTTTTGAAAAACTGTTATCCTTATTTTGAAAAAGATGAAGTCTATCATTGACTACAGAATAAAAATACTTACTAAAAGCTTCGCTTGCATTTATTAACTTGTATATTGTTATCTCAGGAATAAAAAGTAGCTTAGACCCGCTACCTGCCACACCGCTCACCACATAACTTGACTTTCCAAGAAATGTGGTAAGCCCCGCCAAACCGCCTTTTCCCAAAATTTCCAAAATATTTCCCGCATCATCAATCAGTCTGATTTCGCCACTGATTATTAGGTAGATACCTTTATGATAGCTTTCGGCCTTATTGAAAAGTATCTCGCCATCCGTCAAATCAATATAACTGGCACTGTCAGCTATATTTTTTAAAAGCTCTTCGCCTAACTCATTAAGTATTTTTATCTCTTTTACCGTTTCCAAAAAATCCGTAAAATCAATTTTACTTTTAAACATTTTCCACCTTTTTAATGCTTATATCCATCTGAGGATATGGGATATTTATTCCGTTTTTATCAAATTCTTCCTTAATTTTTTCAAGAATATCGCAATTTAGATTAAAATAATCGTTTTTATTCACCCACATCCTTAAGCCGATATCAATGCTACTTGCCCCGAGATTTAAAACACCTACAAAAATACCGGGCTCTTTTAACACTCTTGCATCACTCTCGGCAATCTTTTTCAAAATATCTTTTGCAAGTCTAATATCATCCTCATAGCCAATCCCCACTACTATATCAAGTCGCCTATTATCTTCAGCAGAATAGTTAATTATTTCCGAGCCGGTTATCTTTGCATTAGGCATGTAAACTACTTTATTGTCAGGTGTTTTCAGTCTTGTATTAAAAATTGACACTTTATCAACTACACCTTTTATGCCGCCTATTTCAACAGTATCGGAAACCTTAAAAGGCTTTGTCATCAAAATCATAACACCCGAGCCCAAATTTGAGAGATTATTTTGTAGAGACAACCCGATTGCAAGGGTCGCAGCACCAATTACTGCAGCAATAGATGTAGTCCTCATGCCAAGCGTGTTTAATGCTACAACAATGGAAATAATAAAAAGTGCGTAATAGATAAGGTCGCCCAAAAATTTCCCGACCATCTCATCAACCTTTGCCTTTTCCATTGCCTTTCGGCTAATTTTTTTTACCTTGTTGGCGATAAACTTTCCGGCCAAAATGATTAAAATTGAAATAGCAAGCTTAGTCCCGTATTTAGTCAACAAATCAACGTAACTATCTAATCTTCCCATAAAATCCTCCTTTTAAATCAATAAATTATAGCATAAAACATTATAATAAAACCATACTTTTAAATTTTATAATTATATGCTACTATTATACCATGAATACAAGTACAAAGTTAAATATACTTAAAGAAGTGCTTACTTCCGTTGAAAAAGTGTATCTCCATATAATGGCGCACCCTGATCTTTTTATAGGGAAAAGGGGATTAATAGGCAAGGAGAATGAAGAGGGGATTGTTTTGGTCTTCGGGCATCAATCATATAAAAATCTCGAATATGAAGACAATTTTATTTATGTGGATATGAGATTTTCTGGAAAATGGGAAAGTTTGGCAATACCCGTATCTGCCGTTACAACCGTATTTGATTCTCCGGTAGCACCTACATTTGTCTTCAACTTTAATGTGCCTAACATAGAAGGCAAAAATACGAAAACCCAAAAGGGAACCTTAAACAATAAAAAAGAAAAACAACAAAACCAAAACGGCAAAGTAATCAAAATAGATTTTAAAAAGGAATAAGATGGAACTTTATAATGATTTAAAAGAACTTCTCGAATATACCATACTGAATGTAAAGCTCAAGCAGTTACTTATATTTTTTGGAATAATATTTTTAGCGTTATTCTTTAAGCAAATCATCACAAAAATCATTCTCGGTCGCCTAAAAAAGATTGCATCTAAAACCAAAACCGAAGTTGATGATGAACTGATAGATGCTTTGGAACAACCCTTAAAACTATCCGTAGTAATAGCAGGTTTTTACATAGCTTTTTCTACTATATATTTGCCTGACAATGCAAAAACCCTTGTAAACCATATCATTAATTCTTTATTTATATATGCAGTATTCTGGGGGATTTATCGATGTGAGACACTTTTAGACAGAGTCATTGAAAAATTTTTGAAAAACAGAGATTTTGAACTTGTATCAAGTTTTCTCCCATTTATCAGTAAATTTATTAAAACAACAATAATAATTTTTGGAGTTATATTCATTGTTCAGGAATGGGGCTACAATGTGGGAGCTCTTATCACAGGGCTTGGTATTGGTGGTGTAGCCGTTGCCTTGGCAGCAAAAGATACCCTTGCCAATCTTTTTGGAAGCATAATGATTTTAATAGACAGGCCTTTTAAAATAGGTGACTGGGTGATTATAAACGACATTGAAGGTATTGTGGAAGATATAGGTTTTAGGAGCACCCGCATCAGGACATTTGCAAAAGCTCTTGTCAGCGTCCCAAATTCCATAGTAGCGACTACAGCCATAACAAACTGGTCAATGAGGGACAGAAGAAGAATAAATTTCAATATCGGTGTTACATATTCTACACCTCGAAATTTACTTGAAAAGGCAGTAAAAGAGATAGATCAAATGTTAAGGTTGCACCCGCAAATCCATAAAGACCCTTTGATGGTATATTTTACAGATTTTAAGGCAAGTAGCCTCGATATTTTTATCTACTGCTTTGCGACTACGGCAGAATGGGCTAAGTATCTTGAGATTAAACAAGATGTAAATTTAAAAATCATGGAAATATTAGAAAATCTCGGTATAGATTTTGCATTTAACTCTATGTCTGTTTATATTGAGAAAACACCTGAAAAATAGATTATTAGGGCTAAGCTATAAACTTAGCCCATAAAAAAATCATTAAATTATTTTTTCTATTTCATAAAACTCAAGGTTATGTGCCTCTGCGACTGGTTTACAAGTTACTTTTCCCAACATAACATTTATACCTTTTCTAATTGCTTCACTTTCAAGGGCAGCTTTTTTCCATCCTTTGTTAGCTATTTCAAGACCAAATGAAAGTGTAGCATTTGTAAGGGCAAATGTAGATGTCCTCGCGTAAGCTCCGGGCATATTTGCAACACAATAGTGAATAATTCCATCGACTTCATACACAGGGTCTTGATGGGTAGTAGGCCTTGAGGTTTCCACGCATCCCCCCTGGTCAATAGATACATCCACAATTACAGCTCCGGGCTGCATAGTTTTAAGCATATCCCTGGTAATAAGGTGAGGAGCTTTTGCTCCCGGAATTAAAACCGTACCGATAACTGCATCAGCATCTTTTATTTCATTCATTATATTGTATCTGTTTGACATAATTGTTTCGCAGTTTTTAGGAAGAACATCTTCAAGATATCTCATCCTTTCCAAGTTGACATCCATTACAACTACTTTAGCCCCAAGCCCTGCAGCAATTTTTGCAGCATTAATACCTGCAGTCCCTCCGCCTAATATTACAAATTTGGCACTGTGAGTACCTGCAACACCTCCAGCAAGCATTCCTCTACCACCATAAGGCTTAGCAAGAAAATGTGCTGCCATCATTGATGCCATTTTGCCGGCAACTTCACTCATAGGCTCAAGAAGGGGAAGCTTTCTGTTTACCTCTATCGTTTCATATGCAATGCCTACTACTTTTTTCTCAATAAGTCCTATTGTTTGAGGCTTGTCAGGAGCAAGATGAAGATATGTGTATAAAATTTGCCCCTCTTTAAGCATTTCAATTTCAACTGTTTGAGGCTCTTTAACTTTAACAATCATTTCCGCACTGTCAAATATCTCTTTGGCTGTATCAAGAATTTTTGCACCTTCGTTTATATATTCTTCATCAGTAATACCGCTTCCAAGCCCCGCACCTTTTTGAATCAATACCTCATGACCTGCTGCAACAAATTGATGTACACCCGCCGGTGTCATACTTACTCTGTTCTCATTGTTTTTAATTTCCTTTGGTACGCCAATAATCATCAAATACTCCTTTCAATAATTTAATTATATTGCCGAGTTTATATAATTTACCATCGTTACAAAATCAAAAACTGGTTTGTCTGTTACTTTCCTAATTGATTCTGCAAAAGGTGGTAAATCCGTACACTCTAAAACAAGTGCACTAATATTTTGATTTTCATTTATAGCCTTTAGTGCTGTACCAATAACTTCTTTTTCAATAATATCAAGATTCACATCTTCCTGAGGTGCCTCAAAAATCTTATTCCACTCATGGCATTCTTCCATACCATAAATACTTAAAGAAATATCAGAAGATATACCGACTGCATGTAAATGCTCCTCTTTCAATGCTCTTTTTTTTGCAGTAATAACCGCAATAGTTTTATTTTTTCCAAACATGTTACTTATAAAAGGAATTTGCAATAAACTTGAAGTAAAAACTGGTACATTTAGTGCCTCAGCCATTTCCCTTTGAAATATAGCATTAAAACCACAGCTAGTTGTTATCGCTTTGACACCTTTTTCGACCATTTCTTTAGCTTCTTCAATCATCTTTTTCATAATATCATGGTCTGGATTTTCAAGTATTGTGTGGATATTAGCGCCTTCTACCCGACGAAACATAACTGGGAAGTTATAAGTTTCAGGATTAGTGCTGTTACCTTTTAAGTATTCTAACTGCTCTAAACCTCGAGGTGATTGCCCTGCTTCCCAACATAAAATCCCTATTCTTGCATTCTTACCTGAACTCATATGTTAACCTCTTTTTAATTACATGGTTAAATAACCAAATGCGAAAAAACCAATTGTAGCTAAAACACCTGCTAAAATTGCGTAAGGAACCTGTGTTGAAACATGATCCATATGATCACAACCTGCTCCAAATGAAGACAAACAAGTAGTATCTGAAATTGGAGAACAGTGATCACCAAATATACCTCCGCTAACTACAGAGCCTATTGTAACTAAAACAAACGTATTAATATCTCCACCTGACAAGTTTAATGCAATTGGCATAACAAATGGCATTAGCATTGCAAATGTTCCCCATGATGTACCAGTAAAAAAAGATATAAAAGAGCCTGTAATAAATGCTATAGCAGGTAGTAAGCCAGCTGTCATCCACCCTTCTGTCAATGATAATATATATTGCTGCGCGCCAAGTTTTTTAGATATTGTATTAATCGCATATGCTCCAGCTAAAATAAGTATAGCAGTAGTTACACCCTTTATACCTTTTATAGCCACGTCCATTGCATCTTTAATACCATTAAAGTATCCTCCTACTGTTAAAGCAATTATTTGATAAATTATTGCAGCAAAAAATGACTCCAATATTTTTACACTGCCTAATTTTACAAAAGTGCCAATTGCAACTATAACTATAATCAAAACGGGTAAAAATAAATAAACAAATAGATTAGTTTTTTTACCCTCTATAGGCTTAATCATATCTAACTCTTCTCCGGTCAAAGGAGTAGCTCCATCTCTTAATAATTTACCTTCTTCTGAAGCTCTTTTTTCTGCTTTTTTCATGGAGCCAAAATCAGGTATAATTTTAAATGCAATTAGACCAGATAATATGACAGCAAACCATCCATAGAAATTATAAGGTATTGATTTTATAAAATATGTCATTCCTGCATCTACATCTTTTATTGGTCCATACCCTTTAAGAAGTCCTGCTATGTAAACTGCCCAACCTGTTAAAGGGATCAAGGTACAAACAGGTGCACTCCCCGAATCCAAAAGATATGCCAGCTTTTCTCTTGAAACTTTGTGCTTATCTGTTATAGGTCTAGCTATTGGTCCGGAAAATAAAGTACTAAAATAATCACTTATGAAAATAAAAATTCCTAATATCCAAGCAAAAGCAGTGGCACCTCTTTGGGTTTTAATCTTAGTACTTGCCCAGTCAGCAAAAGCTGAAATAACACCACTTCTTAAATAAAAAGCAATCATTAAACCTACAGAAACTTCAATCATTACAATCCAAATGAAATCAGCATTGCCTAAAGACAGCTGAAATAACTTAGAAAGTCCTGTAGCAGGATCAAACCCAGCAATTATTACCCCAACAACACAACCAAGCAATAAAGAAAAAATTGCATCTTTTGTTAAAAATGCCAATACTAAAGCCACTAATACTGGGACTACAGATAAAAAACCTTTTGCAGCAATATGTTCCATATTTTCCTCCTAATATGTAATTAGCCTATGGCTCTAAACTACCATCCCATTTCTCTTCAAAACTATCTAAAACTATATTTCTTTTACCAAGTTCAGACATGAAATCCTCAAAAGGAACGTCAAAAGGAGTTAAAACTCCACTTTTTGAAATTCTGCCATCTAATATCATTTGGACACCGATAGAAACAGTAAAGCCTACTGTCCTTTGCATTGAAGTAAAACCAGTTTCAAGGTCTCTCTTATCAATAATTTGGTTAATAAATCTTACTGGTTTATTATTTTTGAATCCCCTTGCATCAACTCGAATTAAAGCGACATCTCTTTCATTTTCACCATAGAAAAATTTACTATTGTTACCTAATAAGCTTGCACAAAATTGTACTGGAGAAACTTTTAAACCATTACAATCAATAGGGTCCTCATTAAGAAAACCACACTTGGCCATTTTGCTCCAAAATGAAGCATGTCCAGGCCACCTACAAATATACCTACCCATACTTTTGACATTATTTTTGATTCCCAATAAATCAGCATAATGAACAGAATCACCATTAGGAAAACATTCTAAGTAATCTTTTAAAGATTCTATATTTAGCGTATGCGTATGTTCAGGTAAAAAAACTTCATCAGCCTGAACATTCACTACATCGTTATTTTTTATATACTTGGCAGGCCTAAGATAAGACCTCATAACACCAATAACTGACCAAGTAAACTTATATAGCAATGGACTTGTTTCTGCGGATTCCCTTTCTGGAAAACCTGCTCCATACGAATGTAAAGCTTCAACAGTGTCAAGTTTATCTATAACATTTTTAGTCAAAACTAAATCTATACCAGGATCCATACCAAATTCTTGAAGAATGGTAATATTTTTAGATTTTGAAATTTTATTTATTTGTTCAACCTCATACATTTGCTTTTTACGTTTACTAATATCCTGTTCGCCAGGATTAACTAAATACATTGAGCTAACAAGACTCACCCCAACTTCACTTGCAAGCTTTGCTACAGGCAATGCAAAAGGTCCAGGCAACACTTCTGCAACAATATCAACCTTTTCCATTAGCTTTTTTATTGATTCAAAATCAGAAGCATCTAACAATACAACTTCTAACTTCTCTTTACCATATATCTCTTGTAATTTTGAAATTTCAGAAGATATATCCGCAAGAATAACTTTTGATATACAATCATTCTTAATAAGGTCGTATAGAACTGCTTTACCTTGCATTCCATACCCTAACTGTAATACTTTCTTACCATTCATTAAATTTACCTCCTTATGAAAACATTAATGCATGCATTAACAAGTTCTTTAAAAAATACCAAACACATGCAACTTTGTCAATAAAACTTTATTTTAATTAGAAAATAATTTATGATAAAATATGAAGTGCTTATTACAAATTTCTTATTTTACAACAAGATACATACAATAATTTAACTCAAAAATAAAACTTGATTTTTATTACTTTAACACAAAGAATAAAAATTTACTTGAATAAAAATTTAGTATATTTTACTTATGAAGCAACAAATTAACTATTTTATGGTGAACAATGAATGCTGAGAAAAAAGCTTACCAATCAATAATAAACCTTATACTTAGTGGAGAATATTCTCCGGGTGATTTTTTACTTGAAACCGACATTTCTGTAAAGCTTGGAATGAGTAGAACGCCTGTTAGTAAAGCTCTTTCCATGCTAGTTAATGAAGGTTTTTTAAACAAAATGCCTAAAAAAGGTTGCTATATTCCCTTACCAACACCTCAGGATGCAGAACAAGTTTTTTATGCTAGAAAATCTGTTGAATCTTTTGCAGCTGAGGCAGCAGCGTTAAATGCAAGTGAAAACGAAATCATAGAATTAAGTGAAATAGTAAGAAATGATGAAGTTGCCTTATCATTAAATAATAAAGACCTTTACTTTAACACAAATGAAGACTTTCATATTCGGGTTGCCATGGCCTCTCATAATATATACATTGAAAAGTGGGTCAGGAATATCTTCCTGCGTTCACATATCTACATTTTCTTCTTTGATAGTTTCTACAGATTTGGAAAAAATGATATTCCACAAAAAACTCCGGTGCAACACAGATCAATAGTTGAAGCAATAAAAGAAAGAAATCCTAAAAAGGCATCAGAATTAATGAAAGAACACATAGAATGGACTTATACTTCCCTAATTCAGAAGATATAACTATCAATGGATTAATAAAAGAAATTTAACTCAGGTACACTCTTTATTTCACCAATTTCGTTGGCAAGCCTGTAAAATTCTTTTAATCCTGCAATATGTGTATCTGTCAGACTGTAGTCTATTGTTTCCCAATAATCTATAATCTGGTATGAAGTCAGCCCTTTAAAGTAATAATGGTCAATTAATGAAGAGAGATTTTGCTTACTGTCCTCTTTTATTTTTAATAAAAGTTTCTTAAACTCAATCATTTCATCCCTTTTGGTATTAACGGCCTCTTTAGTTACAAGCCACAAAGCATATACAAAAGGAAGTCCTGTAAAATTATTCCACTGCTCACCCAAATCATAAATATACTTAAAACCTTTTTTATAATATTCAAAAAGGGCTTTATCGCCTATATACAGATAGGCATCAGCATTATTCTCATCAATTGTAAAATTAACTTCCATTTTGTAAAACTTTTTAAAAAGTATCTTTAAAAGCACGACGCTTGTCCCCGACTCAGAAGTCAGAAATATATTTTTATGGCTCAGATAACCAATGTCATAGTTTGAAAACAAACACACACTTTTTACCTTAATTTTGCTGCTGATGGAAATATTTGGAATTATAAGGTAGTTATTACTATTTCTTGCGTACTCGATACTGCTGCATGGGGTAACATCTACCCCCCCTTCCCTTACAGCCCTATTTAGAAAGGAAGGGAATGCAGAGATAAATTTTAACCCTTCACACCTCTTTAACCTATTGAAGATAGGAAACACATTTGCATAACTGATTTCACCTATATTCAGCATTTATACCACCAAAAATTTTATCCCGATTATTACGAGCACAACTGCACCAACTTTTTCGGCAAAGTTGCCAAAAAAGTTTTTACTTTTATTTCCAAAATATACACCTAACAGAGACATCATTAGACAAACAACCCCGATAATACCTGCATTCAAAAATATACCCCCTTTCAGAAGGGGAAGAGCTATCCCTACCCCCAAAGCGTCCATACTTGTAGCAACAGATAAAATTATAAGGGAAAACCCTTTTGTCGGGTCTTTTATATAACACTTCTCTTCAGATGATTTCATCGATTCTTTAAACATATTATAAGCTATAAAAAAGAGTATTAATGCCGCAATAATATTTAATCTATTAGAAAATTCATAGAGCTCTTTGCCGATAAATGCCCCTATCAAAGGCATAAAAAACTGAAAAAGTCCGAAATGCCAGGCAAGTCTAAAATAGTGTCTGTAACTGTTATACTTACATCCGACTCCAAATGAAACACTAAAAGCATCAATACTCATTGCAAACGCAATCATAAATATTTCTATATTCAAAATTTACCTCAAAGCTTTATAAGAATTTGAGACAATAACATAGTTAAAATAAGAGAAAAAGGGTACACCGCAGCATAACTCACTGCAGGATAATCAGATTTTAAAATATTAGAAGACATTGTCAACGACGGGGTTGAAGTCATCCCACCTGAAATAAGTCCTAAAATTTCAATCATGTTCATTCTTAGCACAAACCTTAATATAAAAGTAAAAACTGTCAGGGAGATAATAAGTGCAAACAATGCCAAAAATATTGGTGTAAATCCATTTGTTTTAATCGCTTCTACCAAATACTTACCTGCACTTGTCCCAATGGTAGCCATATATATAAGCTGTCCAAATGTTTTTAGTAATGTTGTAGAGTGTGGCGAAAGTTGCCAAACAACGGGACCAGTTCTTCCAATCCTTCCCAAAATAAGAGAAGTTATTAGTATACCACCGATAAAACTTAATTTAAACTTGCCAAGAAAAGGCAAACTCAAAGGGATAAAGCCTACCAAAATCCCAATAACTATTCCGACAGAAATCGGTAAAAAATCTGCAGCAGGAAAAGCCATTAAATTATCACCTATAAGCTTTGTTACCTGCTCTTCATACTTTTGAGGAACAGTAATGTAGAGCTTATCACCTAATAAAAGTGTTGTCTGAGGTTTTGCATCAAAATCTATCCCTGAACGTCTTACTTTTGTAATCGTAACTCTCATTGCAAACAACTCTTTAATTTCACTAATCTTTTTCCCAACAATATTTTTATTGGAAACTAACAGTCTTAACACCTTCATATTGTCATGAAAATCAACATAACTGTCTATCTCTTCTCCAAGGATAATATTCATATTATCCACATGCTCTTTTCTTCCTGTCACTCTGACAATATCACCAAAATGTATTTGAGGGTCAACTTCATCTGCTTCAAATTCCGTTTCTATACGTTCAATTATGACATTGGACATATCTTCCAACTGGGATTTTCTTATAATTTTATTATTAAAATTTTCATTAGTGATTCTAAAGTTTTTAGATACAATTTTTGGATAATCCTTTTCTTTACTTAGCCTGTATCTTTCAACTTCCTTTTCCGCATCAGACTTTAATAAAATCGGAATCATTCTGACCAAAAGCACCGTAACTATTATCCCAAAAGGGTAGACTATACCAAATATTACCGAAGTAACATGAGAATTACTTATTTCTACCGTAGCTGCAAGGGCAGGAGCACTCGACATAATACCTGTAAATATACCTGCTATAACGTTATTATCATATTTCAATATCTTGCCAATAATAAAAATTATCAAAAATATTGATGTAACAAGGCAAAAAGCATATAGATTTAGTACCAGCCCATTCTTTTTTATATTTTCAAAAAATCCAGGCCCGGATTGCAAACCAACAGCATATATAAAAAACGCAAGTCCAAGATATTTAAACTCTGAAGGGAAACTTACTCCAAAATGTCCGGCAATTAATGCTATTATTAAAATAGCCGAAATATCAAGGTAAAAACCTTTAACTTTGAGATTTCCAATAAAATATCCCAATGAAATTATTATAAAAAGATAGAGTACTGTGTATAATTCCATACTACTTAAAAGCTTTCAAAAATATTGGGAATAACTTTTCAGATGTTTCCTGCAAGTCCCATTCTCCACCTTTAAATATCCAAGTAGAAACAATTTCATCCAATGTCCCAAAATATATTTCTCTTGCAAGATAAACATCTAAGTCCTTATTAAACACACCATTTTGAATACCTTCCTCAATAACCTGCTCGATTAATCTAAAGTAATTTTTTAGATGACGCCTTACTTTTACCCTCAAATCCTTAATAGGCTGCCTTAGCTCAATCTGTAATACATTAGCCAGATAAGGGGTCTCAGTCATAACTTTAAAATGATACTTTAACAATGTCTTAAGCTTTTCTTCGGGGTTATCAATACCTGCAATCTCTTCTTTAGCCATGTTGACATACTCTTCAAGCTTTACCTTAAAGATAGTGACAAGTATATCTTCTTTATTGTTAAAGTAGTTGTATATTGTCCCGTCCGCTACTCCTGCGTCATTGGCAATATCTTTTACCTTTGCACCGTGAAAACCTTTCTGACCAATAATTTTAATGGCTGAGTCTAATATTTTGTCAAACTTATTAGCCTTATTATTTTCCATTCTTCCTCCCAAGCTCTATCGATCTCATTGTAGCTGATTCCACTGCATTTATTAGAGTAGTTCTAAGACCACCTTGTTCGAGGGTATGAATACCTGCTATTGCTGTTCCACCCGGAGAAGTAACCATATCTTTTAATCTGCCAGGGTGCATGTCTGTTTCAATCTGAAGTTTTGCTGCTCCCATAACAGTCTGAGCTGCAAGCTTCATGGCAACGCTTCTGGATAACCCCATTTTTACACCGGCATCACTTAATGCTTCAATAATCATAAAAATATATGCCGGCCCGCTACCGGAAAGGCCTGTGACTGCATCCATCTGACTCTCATCAACAACAGCGACTTTACCAACTGCATCAAAAATTTTATATGCTATCCTCAAATCATCTTCCGCAACATGTGCACCAGGCGCAATAGCTGTCGCACCTTCCAAAATAAGAGCAGGGGTATTTGGCATAGCCCTTACAATTTTTAAATCCTTTTCCACAATATTTTCTATATATTCAGTACTAATACCGGCAGCAATTGAAATAATTAATTTTGATTTATCAAGCTTTGGAGCTATTTCCTTTAATATCTTTTCAAAAATCTGAGGTTTTATCGCCAGAACTATAATATCGGATTCAGTTACGAGTTTTTCATTATCCTTAAACACTACATTTATACCATATTCACTTTTTAGAGAATCCAGTTTTTCAATATCCACATCACTTGCACTGACAAAATCGCTCGGTACAAGATTTGCCTTCAAAATCCCTTTTATAAGTGCCGTTGCCATATTTCCAGCACCTATAAAACCTATCCTCTTATTCTCAAACATCACATTACCCCCAATATCCACTCATAAATCTTAGAAAACAGATTATCCATTAATGGATTTTCATCTGTCGTAAGAATATGTTTTACTCTATTATCATCCAAAATATCAATAGTTTTTCTTTCTGTTCCAATTTGTTTGAAGTAGTATTCAGTATAACCTGAATCAATAATATCATCGTATTTTGACTGCACCACGTAGACAGGGATTTTCATCTCAGGCAATAAAGGGATAAGATGCCTTGAAAGCTTTGTAAGCTGATAAATTCCTTCAACAGGTCTAACATTGTAATAATGGTCTGCAAACCTGTCTTCAAAATTTTCTTTTTTGCTAAATTTTATAAATTTTCTTAAAAACGGCACAAAAATAACCTTATTGCTTTTTATTTTAAAAGCCGGGGAAAGCATTATTAAGCCGTCTACTTTATTAAATATGGCAACCTCAGCTGCCAAAAGTCCACCCATCGACTGCCCAATAACAAATATCTTTTTATTAGTATTTTTCAGCACATAATAACCATATTTTAACCCTTCATACATATCCACAAATGTTAGTTTATTAATATTTTCCGGAGAAGAAGCATGACCCGGAAGTCTCACCCCGTAGACAGCAAAACCTTTTTCATTCAGATACTCACCCAAGGCTTTCATTTCAAAAGGTGAAGCGGTAAAGCCATGAATCAACAAGATACCTACATCATTTGACCCTTTAAGATAAAAAGGCATATTGTCTTTATTTTCTACACCTTCAGATATTGCTCTTTTAGTATCAAGAATAAAAAGCTCTTCAGGGTTTACCTGGGAAAGGTCAACATATGGCTTAATAATATTCTTATCTGGCGTCTTCATACTGTCGTACAAATAACCCCCCAGTACTCCAAAAATTATCCATGGGATTATAAACCATTTTACAATTGAGCCGAGTATATTTCTGTCGCCTACTTTCAATTTTCATCACACTTTGATTTAAACTTGTCTATATTTACGCATTTTGTATCGCTTTCAAGGATAAAGTCAAGGAAACAGGACAATTTGTGAAAAATATCTTCATCAATCACATGCTCAATACGGCAGGCATTCTCTTCCGCTTCTTTTTCTTCAACATTTAAAATTTTAATCAAAAATTCTTTTATCCTTTTATGTCTGTGATATATCTGCTTTGCATATTCCAAACCTTCTTTCGTAAGTGTTATCCCTTTATATCTATTGTAGTTTACATAACCTTTTTCAGCTAAATACTTTAATGCACTTGTAACAGACGGCTTTTTAACGTTTAGCATTTCAGAAATATCTGTAGACCTTGCAACTTCATGTTTGCTTTCAAGGATAAGTATAGCCTCAAGATAGTCTTCCATATTTTTCGTTAATTTATCGTCCACTTCTCACCTCGTGCGGATTATTACACACTTAGCAATAAATTTCAAATTACTTTTTTATCTATCCCTTCGTATAACACTTTAAAGAAAATATTCTTTTCCATTTCATATTTTGGAGCAAAATGAAAAAAATGGACAAATTTGCTGTTTGACAGTTTAAATATTTCTTTTGATAGCTCTAACGTTAAATGTTTCTTTTTTATAGCGTGCATAACATCTTTTTTCAAAAACATTGCCTCTATCATAAGTATATGGCTATCTTTTGCGAAATTAACGGCTTTCTTGAAATTTTCGTAAGTTGGTGCAAGGTCAGTAATATATGTAATATCCTGTGGAGGTGCGTATAAAATAAGCTCATTTTCAAGGTCAATTACACTCTTTTTAACCATCTCCCCTTCCATTTCTACTTCAAAAAAACCGTTCTTGTCAAAACATCTCAATTTTGCTTTAAGCTCGGCAATCCAAGGCCCCTTTTTGTATCCAAATTGTTCTAGTGCATCCTTTTTCACACTTACATGGATATCTTCTCTGATTCTAAACCCCAAAGTAACAATACCATGGTCAAAAAATTCATAATCAAGAGTAAATCCATCACCTAAGCTAATTAATGTTCTTTCTTTTTCATACTCCTGTGGCACAAACCCTTCGCAAGCCTTAAACACTGCACCTTTTATTTTATCCTCATGAAGCTCAATCGCTTCAATTACAAGAGTATAATTTTTTATGAGATTCCAGGTATAGCCTGCAAGCTTACCTTTTACATTATTTATAAAACCAGGCGGGCCAAAAAATCTTAATCTACTGTCAGCACGGATAAACCCTCTCAACAAGCGGTCAAATCCGTAAAAATGGTCAATGTGAGTATGACTTACAAATACATCTGTAATGCTTAATACTTCGGAATTTGTTATGTTTCCTATTCTTCCACAATCAAGCAAAAATGCCGTCTTTTTGTAGATATTCCTGACAAAAAATGCCGAATCTTCAAAAGGGGAATTTATCTTTTTTATTATAAAGTTATTTCTCATTACTTATCAAAAATTTTATAGTTTTTTTCAATATTTTCTTCTACCCCGCTTGTCGTATCAATCAAAAAGTCACAACCAATATCTTCAAAAGATTCCTTTTGTTTAAAATAGAGTTCAGGTCGCCCGTCAGTGGCAATTTTTTTATCTTTTCTATCAGCAAGCCTTTTTAAAATCGTATTATCATCCGCTTCACATTTTATTTTCAAAGGCTTTATATTAATATTTTCTTGAAATTGTCTCAAATATTCCTTTTTAGAAAAACTGCCGTCCACAATTGTCATCCTGTTAATTTTTAATTTTTCGTCCGCAAGTTTTCCTAACTCTTTGTAGATAGTTAGAGAATTTTCATATGAATATATCCCTTTATTAAAATCTTCATTTACCTTTTCAACTTTGTCTATGTTGAAATATTCTTTTCTAAATTCATCCGTATTAACTCTAAAAGATGGGAGTTTTTGATTTAACATTTTTGAATTCTTGCTCTTGCCTGAGCCCATAAGACCGTAATAAATTACAAGTTTAGGCTCAATCATATTTAAAGCGTATGTCAGACTCAAATCAAGAAGCCTTTTTAACTTATCTAATTCCTCAAGATATTTTTCACTGCCTTCGTCAAGTCCGCTTAACATAAAACAAGCTATCTTAACCCTTACATACGCTCTGTAACATTTATAAAAATTTAAAAGTCTTAATGTATCGCTGTCATTATAAACTGTTAGAAATCCTTTAAGACATGCATCAGAAAGCCCTATCTCTCCGGTCTGGTCAAGCTCCATTAAAAGAAATCCAAAGTCAGAAATCACATCATTATATCTAAATCTTTTATTAAATTCTATACAGTCTACAAGGCCAATACCGTTTTCATCTTCGTAAATATGCTCTAACCGTAAATCTCCATGACCGTCAATAATATAACCGTCAGAAAGCCTTCTTTCAAAAAGCTCTTTATTTCCTTCAAGAAAACCTAATGTTTTGTCCTTAATAAACTCATAAATGCCATTATCTATAAATTTACCTACAAAAGGTTCTGTTTGTTCGAAATTCTCCTGACAGTTTTTTAATATTACATCAAAGCTTCCATTCTCTTTAGCATTTTCGTAATTTGTATTGATACTTTTAAAAAGTGTCCCGATATGTTTACCTATCTCAAAAATATATTTTTCATCAACTTGGCTATTTTTTATTTTAGTCGATAAAAAATTATTATCATCAATACGTTTCATCTTAAGGACATAATCAACCGTTACCAAAGTATTGTGAAAAGGGACAAGTACAAACTCTTTACCTCGTCTTGCTATCTTCAAAACCTCTTCATAAATCCCCTTTGAAAACCTTTCATTAAGCTCTTTTTCCAAGATACAATATATTTTTCTCTGAGTTGAAAGCTTAAAGTCCAGAAAACCAAAATCCACAGCTTTTTTCAACTTGTATACATAGTCCTTTGTAAGCATTACATAAGATATATGGGTTTCGATTATTTTTTCAGGCTTAACCAGCTCTTTTAAAATAAGTGCAGAGGGAGAGAGTTCGCTCATATTATTTCACCATTATGTACATTTTTTATCTGATAAAGACCGACTTCGTGACCATAATCATCAAGACCTATCACACAGTCTTTAGGAACAATTACTTTATAATTACGACTAACTGCGTCAGCTACCGTATATAGTACGCAAATATTTGTCACAAGCCCTGTAACGATGAGCGTATCAATACCGTGCTTTTTCAAAATTTCATCTAAATTTGTGTTGTAAAACCCCGAATATCTCGTTTTAGGAACAATTATATCTTCACTTTCTGGAGCAAGCTCTTTGACTACCTTTGCCCCGTCAGTCCCTTCAACGCAGTGTTTAGGCCAAATCTCAAACTCTTTATCGTTGGCGTCATGATTATCACACACATAAATAACGGGATAATTTTCTTTTTTGGCAATTTCTATCTGTTTCTTTATTGAGGGAATAATCTTTTCAGCACCTTTCACCTGCAAAGGAGCCCCTTCTAACACAAAATCATTAAGCATATCAACAATTATAAGAGCCTTTTTCATATGTCACCCCTCAAGCTCTTTAAGATTTCAATTTCACCTTTGTAAGTCTCCCCTTCTTTTACGGGAGTCTCTAAAATACCCAATACATTTTCAAATCTTCTATCGTTTACAACTCTTTTGAAAAAATCAATACCTATAGTCCCTTTCCCTAAAAGCTCATGTCTGTCAAGCTTTGAAGAGAAGTCTTTTTTAGAATCATTTAAGTGAAATACCTTTATTTTATCCCCAAATTTTGCAAAAAGCTCATCAAAAACTTTGTCATATTGGTTTACTATGTCAAATCCGGCCGAATACATATGACATGAGTCAAGACATATATTGAGTTTATGAGAGTATTTTGACATATTAAAAATTTTTTCAAAATGCTCAAGCTTATAACCAAGATTTGTCCCCTGCCCTGCAGTAATCTCCAAAAGTATAGAGGCTTCAAAACCATTTTCATCGTATGCTTTATCAATCATTTGGGCAACAAGTTTGAGTCCTTCATCTTCACCCACTCCAAGATGTGAGCCCGGATGGATTACATAATATTTTATATTTAACTGGTCACACCTTTTAAGCTCATCCACCATACTTAAATATGATTTTTCTTTAATATCCGGTTTAATAGAAGCCATATTAATGAGATAGCTACTGTGACAACAAACCGGTAAGCTATATTTATCATGAAGCTCAAAATATTTTTTTATGTCTTTGTCGCTAAGAGGTTTTGCTACCCAACGGTTTGAGTTTTTAACAAAAACCTGTATGCACTCGCAACCGTCTGCTGCTCCCCTTTCAAAAGCCTTGTAAATACCACCGCTAATTGACTCGTGAGCACCTAAAAACATATCGATTTATTTACCCATAAACTCTAAATACTTCTTTACTTCAAACTCCGAGCCTATAATTAGCGGAGTTTTTTGGTGTAGACTTTCAGGCACAATATCAAGGATATCTCTTTCTCCGTCAGTTGCCATTCCACCTGCTTGTTTGATTATAAATGCAAGTGGGTTAGCCTCATAGAGAAGTCTTAATTTACCTTTAGGATTTTTTGAATCACCTGGATAGAGAAAAATTCCACCTTTTAAAAGGTTTCTATGAAAATCAGCCACAAGTGAGCCGATATATCTGGTAGTATAGCTTCTCTCTTTATAATTCTTTATAAACTCCACAAAATTTCTTATTCTGTCATCCCATTTGTGATAATTTGCCTCGTTGATGCTGTAAATTTTCCCTTCTTTCGGTACTTTCATGTCAGGATGCGAAAGTATAAATTCGCCTACCGACGGGTCTAAAGTAAAACCGTTGACCCCATTTCCTGTCGTATAAACAAACATTGTACTTGAGCCGTAAATCACATAACCGCTCGCTACCAAATCGCGCCCAGGCTGTAAAAAATCTTCTTCACAGCCGTCAACAGAGCTGTCCGATTTTCTTTTATAAATACCAAATATTGTCCCGATACTTATGTTCACGTCTATGTTACTTGAGCCGTCAAGAGGGTCAAATACTACAAGATACTTACCCTTAGGATATTTACTCGGTATACGAATTACCTCATCGACCTCTTCGCTTGCCATTCCGCAAATCTGCCCTGTGTGGTCAAGTGCTTGAATCATCTTTTCATTGGCATATACATCAAGTTTTTGCTGCTCCTCACCATGATAATTGGTGCTGTCAGTTTTACCAATAATATTTACAAGGCCAGCTTTATTCACTTCTCTACTAATTATCTTTGCTGCAAAAGCAATCTGCTCTAAAATTAAAGTAAAATCTCCTGTTGCAGTTGGAAATTTTCTCTGTTCTTCAAGCAAAAATCTACTCAAATTTGTAAGCCCTTTACTCATATCTCACCCCGAAAGTAAATTTTATAAATTTCTAACAAATTATAATTCATAAATAAAGCAAAAATACCCGTTATTAAAATAACTAATCCACTAACGGAATTTTTGAAGCAAATTCGTAATTATCTTTATACCATTTTATAGTATTTTCTATCCCTTCTTCCAAAGAAACTTGAGGCTGCCACCCTAATATATTTTTTGCTTTTGACACTTCCGCCCATGTGGCAAGCATATCTGCCTTGTGAAATGGCTTATAATCATACTCCACTTTTTTATTTAGATATTTTGATATTAATTCTATGGCATATGATAGTTTGTGAGGGTTATTGTTACCAAGATTAATTATTTCATAGCCAACATTTTTAAGTGCTTTTACCGTTCCGTCAGCAATATCCGTAACATATGTAAAATCTCTAGACTGACTGCCATCACCATACAAGGTAATAGGCACATTTTTATCTATAAGGCTTATAAACTTAAAAATACTCATATCAGGTCTGCCCGCAGGACCATACACGGTAAAATATCTCACTATTGTAACATCTATTCCGTATAAGTAATTGTAAGTATAACATGACACTTCAGCACTTTTTTTAGACGCTGCATAAGGGGAAATCGGCGTATTGACAGGCTTGTCCTCGCTAAAAGGGGTCTCAAGTCCTGCATAAAGACTTGAGGTTGATGCAAGCACAAATTTTTTGACACCATAATCTTTGCAAAGCTCAAGCAGATTAACTGTCCCTGTCGAATTTGTATCATAATAAACAAATGGATTTACAAGGCTGTATCTTACCCCCGCCCTTGCAGCCAAATTAATTACGGCATCTATTTTAAATGTCTGAAACAGTACACTCATCGCCTCAAAATCTGAAATATCGGCTTTAATAAATTTAAAATTTTTATTATTTTCAAATTGCTTGAGTCTATACTCTTTAAGCTCCGGGCTGTAATAATCATTGAGATTATCAACTCCCACCACAAAGTGCCCTTCATCGAGAAGTTTTTTCAGCGTAAAAGATGCTATAAAACCTGCAACACCGGTCAACAGTATATTCATGTTTATCCTCACCTAATTTTTTTAGCTCTAAATTTTGTACCTTCCAAAGTATCGAGAAGCTCTACACCCTTCTCTTTGAGATAATCCCTTATTTCATCCGCCTTTGCAAAATCTTTATTTTTTCTTGCCAAATTTCTTTCTTCTATCAGTTTGTTAAGCTCATCTTCATCTATAATAAGATTTGCCTTAAACCACTCTTCAGGCTCTTTTTGAATAATCCCAAGCACATCAAGGCAAGCTGACTTAACCTTTTCTACGATTTCCAAAAGTAAGTTGTAGCTTTGCTCGTCAGGTTTATTTGTAAGAATTATGTTCAATGCTTTGACAAACTCAAAAAGATATGAAAGAGCAGCGGGTGTATTAAAATCATCATCCATTGACTTTGTAAAACCTTCAAAAAAATCATTACCTGCTTTTTCAACCTCAACAGCCAAATTTTTTGATTTTTTAGTCGGTTTGTAACTTTTAACCTCATCAAGCGCAGTATAAATTCTGTCAAGGGCACGCTCAGCCTCAATCAAATTATCCTGAGAAAAATCCAGAGGTGACCTGTAATGAGTGGTAAGTAAAAAATATCTTAATGCTTCCCTGTCAAATTCTTTTAAAATATCTTTTATGGTAAAAAAGTTGCCAAGAGATTTGGACATCTTTTCTTTGTTTATGTTCACAAAACCGTTATGCATCCAGTACTTTGCAAATGTTTTGTCTTCAGATGCCTCAGATTGGGCAATCTCATTTTCATGATGAGGAAATACAAGGTCTTTACCGCCACCGTGTATATCAAAAGGGATTCCCAATATTTTTGAGCTCATTGCACTGCACTCTATATGCCAACCCGGTCTTCCAAGCCCCCATGGACTTTGCCAGCCTGGCTCATTTTCCTTACTCTTTTTCCACAATGCAAAATCAAGGGGGTCTTCTTTTATTTCGTTAATATCTACCCTTGCCCCTGAAAGTAAATCATCAATGCTTCTATGGGAAAGCTTACCGTAATCTTTAAACGCCCTTACCCTGAAATATACATCCCCATTCTTTTCATAGGCATATCCCTTTTCTATCAATCTTTCACAAAGGCCAATCATTTCATTGATAAATTCGGTAGCCTTTGGGGTATAATCAGGTCTATCCACCATAAGAGCAGCCATATCGTCATCATGAGATTTGATATATCTGTCCGTAAGCTCTTTCCATGAAATGCCAAGTTCATTGCTCCTCTTGATAATCTTGTCGTCTATGTCGGTAAAATTTTTGACAAATGTAACCTTATAACCTTTATATTTCAGATATTTCCTTATTACGTCAAATACTACCGAGCTTCTTGCATGCCCTATATGGCAATCATCATAAACAGTAACGCCACATACATACATTTTTACTTCATCATCATGTATCGGCTCGAAAGTTTCCTTTTTGAGTGTCATCGTATTAAAAATTTCCATGGAGACTCCTTAATTTTTATTACACCTGTGGTAATGGTTATCATTTATATATTTTTTTTCAAGCTCTTTATTGCAAACTTCTTTGTCAAAAGATGGGCATCTGCCGGCAAAAGGGCAAGCAGCCTCTATTTTATTATCAAATTTAACGGTATTTAAATTTTTTGAAGAATCAATAAGACTCTTTGTATAAGGGTGCACAGGATTATTTATAATATCTTCGGTTTTACCATATTCCACATCCACCCCTTTATACATTACAATCGTATAGTCGCACAAAAAATTTACTACGGCCAAATCGTGAGAAATCAATATAATAGTTTTATTATCTCTTAATTTTAATTCTTTAAAAATATTTAATATTTGGGACTGCACCGACACATCAAGTGCACTGACAGGCTCATCAGCAATAATTACTTCAGGGTCTAAAACGAGTGCCCTTGCAATCGATATTCTCTGCCTCTGCCCGCCTGAAAACTCATGGGGATATCTGTATAAAAATTCCTCTTTTAACCCCACTTTGGCAAATGTCTGAATGAATATATCCATATAATCATTAGACTTAAAGTGTGCTTTAAAGCCATCCTTTAACATTGTGATAATTTTCAATCTTGGATTAAGACTTGAGTAAGGGTCTTGAAAAACTACCTGAACATTCTTTCTATAATCTTTATATGAAAGACTTTTCGCATCTATTATTTCCCCTTTGTAAAGGACTTCCCCTTTGTCAGGCTTTATAATATCTGCAATTATATTGGCAAGAGTAGTCTTTCCACTGCCCGATTCACCAACAATTCCAAGTGCAATGCCCGCACTTATCTTCAGTGAAACATCATTGACAGCATTAACCTTTTCGGCAGAAGAGGAAAATATCCCTTCAGATATATTAAAAGTCTTAGATATATTTCTTACTTCAATTATGTTATTCATATTTTGGAATTTATAGAAAATTTAACTATTCTGCAACAATAAAAAAGCCGGTCAAAACCGGCTTATTGTCAGATACTATATTTTTTAATTACCAAATTTAGCTCTTCGGCCATTTTTTCTATTTCACCCGAAAGTCCCACAATACTTTCGATAATAGCCCCATTCTCCTCAGCACTTTTTGAAATATTTGTAATGGAAGATGCTACCATGCTTATAGCCACATTAAGCTCTTCAGCCATCCTTTGAATCGGCATCATTGAATTTACAGCTACTTCCAAATCATTGGTTGCAAGATTAAAGCTCTCACCTACAGCACTTATCTCATCCGAGCCTTTTTCTATATTTTTTATACCCATATCAACCACACTCACGACTTCATCAACACTTTTTTGAATCACATTCACTTTTTCCGATATATCTTTGGTAGAAAAAGCAGTCTTCTCAGCCAATTTTCTCACTTCATCGGCTACTACTGCAAATCCTCGACCATGCTCACCTGCACGGGCTGCCTCAATTGCGGCATTAAGTGCCAATAAGTTTGTCTGGTCTGCAATATCCATTATCAGTTTGATAATATCATTTATCTCATCGCTTGATTTTTTCAAATTCATCAAGCTCGCCGATGCCTCGGAAAACTCACCCACTATCCTTCTTATATTATCTATTGATTCCTGCAAACCTTTATTGCCGTTAAGTATCTCACCCTTAGTAATATTTACATTACTTACGCTTTCCTGTATGTTTACCTCAATCTCCTCTGATGTGCTTGACATCTCTTCAGCAGCAGTTGCCGTCTGATTTATCTCTTCGTTGATATTAATTGTAGACATCTTCATCTCTTCCATACCGTTCAGTGACTGATGACTTACCTCAAGCATAGAATTAGAGAAAGCGGCAATCTTCTCAACTAATGATTTTAAACTGTTTTTCATTTCATTTATCGCTTTTGTCAATACGGCAAGCTCATCTTTTTGATTTTCCGATACTTCCAAATCTTCTATATTCAATCTGCCATCAATAATATTTTTAGCAACTTCCGTAATTTTTATGACAGGGGAAGAAATCCGATTTGCAGAAACAACTCCTATTACCAATGATAAAATTATGGCAATTAAGATTGCAACAACAGAAAAATATCTACTCTTGTCTGAAATAGAGCCAATCGTTGTCAAACTTTTTTCAAAATTTTTCTGTGCAAAATCTAACTGCTGGACTACATATTTATCTAAGCTTAGTATATTATTTTCCATTTTCATTGTCATTTCGTTCAAAGAAAGCTGCAGATTAACCAATCTCATATACTTATTATACATTTCATCAATCAGCGGTCTTAGCTCCTCATTAGTTTTTACAATATTTTCAAGTCTTTCCCTATTCTTTGGGTCAGCTAATTGTTCTGGGGTAATACCTTGATATTTTTTACCATCAAGAATTGCTTGAGCCTTCAAAACCATTGTCTTAGAATAACTATTCATGGAAAGTTGGGCATCTTCTATTTCATATTCGTCAGTTTGAGTGAGCATATAGTTTGCATAAACTTTAAGCTGCAAATCATCTTCCATAAGAGTGTTGAGTAGACTTAATGTTCCTGTCTTACTCTGCGGCGTAGTCTTAACCAATATTTCCACATACCCCTTAATCCTTCTGTAAAGGTCATCTATTTTTAAGGCAACCGCATCAACCTCTTTTTTAGTAGCGATATATTCCTTCTTACTATTTACCATCCGCTCTATTGTTTCATTTAACTGTTTCAACTCATTGTCTAATCTTGAAGATATATTAGGATTTGTATCTTTTATGGATAAAATAAGCTTCCCTAAGTCCTGATTTACACTTTTGATATTTTCAAACTCCTTATCAAGCTTTTGAAGATCATCTTCAGTCAAAATTGCACTGACTATATTCGTAGCTTTCAAAAACCCGATATCAAAGTTTGAAATATCATTTAACAGACTGTTGTTAATAGTGATATCTTTATTAATGAAGTTTTTAATCTTTGAAAAATAGCCCAGTGTTACCAATCCAAACACAACAATAATTAAAGTAATAATCAAATAAGAAAAAACTAACTTGAGTTTAATGTTCATTCGACACTCCTTGAATAAAGACTTTCTGGTTCTCAGCTTCTTTTACTACATACTAAAATCGGCAAAATCAATACTTTCTTTAGAAAAATTACAAATCATTATTCACTTCAAATATAAAACTTGAATTTATATCATTTGAAATATATCATTCTGTTATGATAAACAATTTTAATCCTAAAAATAAGCTGCTCACAATAGTTGCAAGCCCGAGAAAAAATGGTAATTCTGAAGTTATTGCCAACTTATTTGTCAAAGGTGCAAAAACACTCAATTTGGAAACGGAAACCATAAACATCTCAGATTTAAAATTTTCATCATGTGTTGGATGTGAATTATGCAGAAAAGATAATATATGCAAAAAATTTAACGACGATATGACGACCGTTTACAATAAAATTATAACCTCTAAAGGTCTTCTTTTGGTTTCGCCTGTCTACAACTACAACATTACGGCATGGATGAAAGCATTTTTAGACAGGCTATACTGTTTTTACGACTTTGAATTGCCCAGACCTGGGAAGTGGGGGAGTAAATTATCAAATCAAGGTAGACTTGCCGTAATCGCTTCCGTGTGTGAGCAGCTTGACGAAGAAGACATAGACTTTACCCTAAGTGCTATGAACAAGCCAATTCAAGCTTTGGGTTATAAAGTCATAAAAAAAATTAAAGTATTAGGTGCGTTTGAAAAAGGGGGTATACTTAAAAATAAAAGGATGTTGGCTGAAGTTGAAAAAGCCGGAAAAAATTTAGCTAAAAAACTATTAACTAACTATTAGGAGTAAAAAATGCCTCATTTACAATTTGAGTTTAACTTCAATATCTCAAAAGATGAAAAGAAAGTTTTTTCTGAAAAAATTATGTCAATTTTTTCGGAAATTATGGACACGGGGACAGGGCACATTGGGATAACTATAAGGGAGTTTGAAAAAGGCTCGCTTGTGATGGGTAGAATGAAAAACATCGACGAAAAGGTTGCTTTTATTAATGCGGATATCAGAGAAGGCAGAGTTTTTGAGAAAAGAAGGCAGCTTGCATTGAAATTTATGGATGAAATATATAATATATTTGCCGTACCAAAAGAGAATATGTATCTTGTATTTACCGAACACAAAGGTGATGACTTTAATTTATACGAAAAAACACTGAAAAATTGGCAACCGAAGGAGGACCCTTTAAATGATTGAGGTTTTAAGAAAGAGAAGGAGCATAAGAAGCTTTCTACCTAAGCATATTGAACCTGAAAAGATTGAAATTTTAAAGGAAGCCGCACTTAGATCACCTACATCAAGAAATATCAATCCCACCGAATTTATTATCGTCAAAGACAAGTTAATTTTGGAAAAGCTAAGCAAAGTAAAGGCCCACGGGGCAGAATTTTTAAGTAAATCAAATATTGCTTTTGTAGTAATCGGGGATACCAATAAGTCCGACACTTGTATAGAAGATTGCGCAATCGCTTCCATAATAATTCAGCTTACTGCCGAAAGTTTGGGGCTTGGAAGCTGCTGGGCTCAAATAAGATTGCGCTATGATGAAAATAAAAATTTAGCTGAGAACAACGTAAGAAAAATATTAAATATTCCTGACAACTATCTTATCGAATCAATTATTGGAATTGGGTATCCTGCAAGCAAACCAAAACCGATAGATTACTCAAAGTTACAACAAAGCAGAATTCATGAAGAAAGCTTTAATTAAATACAATATATTGTTAGTTTGACATTTTAATTGACAACATAAAAATTTAAATGTATATGATTTATCCTCATTTGCCGGAGTGGCGGAATTGGCAGACGCACCGGACTCAAAATCCGGCGGGCTAATCACCCGTGGGGGTTCGAGTCCCCCCTCCGGCATTCTTGTTTTCATAAATGTCTGCATCACAAGTCTTCAAAATTCGATTTTTACAAAAAATACAGACTTCATACTCTAATCAGAAGAATTGCAGGACAGTCAACATATTGAAAAAGCAAAACTAAAAGTTAATTTTTTATATCTGTTTTCATAACAGTAAAAAATTGAGAAGTTCTATCAAAGTCGGTTAATTTTATCATTTGGAATATCGAAGGGATTAAAATGGTCGGGGCGAGAGGATTTGAACCTCCGACCCTCGGTTCCCAAGACCGATGCGCTACCAACCTGCGCTACGCCCCGATTGACGAGGAGTGTTTATAGAATAAAATATCCTCTTCGTCAACTACTTTTTTGACAATTACGAAATTTTATTTAAACCTCGCTAATTCATCAGAAATATCACGCAATTTCCCTGTAGAATTAAGCAAAATATCATCTTTTAATTGCGGATGAAGAGAAGCATACTCATCCCTTTCCTTTTTATAAATAATTCCTAAGGCAATTTTCTCTTTTTCCCAGATCTTTTTCATCGCATTATCAAAATTTGTAAAATCATAAGACTCGTCAAGTTTATAAATTCTCTCATCGTAATATTCGTAGCTATAGGTTTTCCCAAATGTCACACATGGCTGTAAAATATCAATATAAGCAAATCCTTTATAATTAATCCCTGCTTTTATCAGCTCTTTCAAATGCTCTACTTCGCCAGAATATCCCCTTGCTACAAAGGTTGCTCCGGCATTAAGAGCTACTGCGAGAGGATTTAGGGGTTCATCTATAACTCCGTGGGGAGTAGATTTACTCTTCAGCCCCTTATCCGTAGTAGGTGAAGCCTGCCCGGTAGTAAGCCCGTAAATATGATTATCATGAACAAGATAAGTAACATCAAGGTTTCTTCTTATTGCGTGGATAAAGTGACCTACCCCCATACCGTAGCCATCACCATCACCACCATTAACTACAACTGTTAATTTATGATTTGAAAGCTTTACGCCTGTTGCAACCGGAAGAGTTCTACCATGCAATGTATGAAAACCATAGGTTCTTAAATGATTTAGCATCTTACCTGAGCATCCGATGCCAGAAATATTTACTACATCCTTTCCACTAATTTCAAGGTCTGCCAATGCTCCCTTTATGGCATTCCATATTGCAAAATTGCCACATCCCGGACACCAAACAGGGATTTTTCCTGAATTAAATTCCATAGCCTTCATATCAATTCCCCCTCTTCACATATTCAATAATCTCTTCCACAAAAAACGGCCTACCATCATACTTTAAATACTTATCTTTAATTACAATACCCGTCTTCTCGGCGATTACAGAAGCAAGTTGCCCTGTAAAGTTTGTTTCGATTGCCACAAGATTTTTATCTTTGAACATATTTTTAACTTGTTTCCAATCAATCGGGTTAATCGCAGAAAAATGTAAAAAATTAAATTTATCGTTATGCTTTAATGCTTCCATAAGTGGTTGTTTGGTGGACCCCCAACATACAAAAGTAATTTCAGCATCTTTTGGGCCATAAAGTTTTGGAAGTGGAAGCTCTTTTTTGATAAACTCCTCTTTTTTAAACCTTCTCTCTTGATTTTTAATTCTTGTTTTAGAATCAGTAGCCACAAAACCAAAATCATCATGTTCATTACCCGGAGCTTTATAAAGACCACCGGGTGTACCTGGATTTGATTTCATGGGTATACCATTTTCAACCTCTTTGTACCTCGGAAAAAACTCCATAGGTGCTTCACTATTCCCTTCAAATATAAACCCTCTATCTATTTTTAACCCGTTATCATTAAATATAGCTTCACAAAAATGTGATTCGGACAAAAATTTATCAGTCAACACAAAGACTGGCACTTGATATCTGTCAGCAAGATTAAAGGCTTCAAAAGTCATATAAAACAATTCATTTAAATCGCCGGGGGTCAAAACAATTTTCACAAATTCGTCCTGAGAGATATTTAACACAAACTTTAAGTCAGCCTGCTCTGTCCATGTCGGCATCCCCGTAGCAGGCCCAGGCCTTTGACTTAGTGCTATCACCAATGGTGTTTCAGTAATTGCCGCAAGCCCTACCCCCTCAGTCATGAGGCTTAAGCCACCGCCAGAAGTGCCGGTCATTGCCCTGACACCTGCATAAGAAGCACCTATTGCCATTATAATCCCAGAAATCTCATCCTCAGTATGCTTGACAATTATGCCATACTTTTCTTCAAGCTTTGCCAAATAGTGCAATATTGAAGAAGCAGGTGTCATCGGATATGTGCTGTAAAATCCAAGCCCTGCCTTAACAGCTCCAAGTGCAATAGCCTCATTCCCTGTCATCAAAAGATTATCTTTAAAATTGCTGTTACCTTTTGGAGCTTTAAATTTCATTTCATCAAGACAAAACTCCATACCTATCTTAGCTGCAGATATATTCATATCCAAAACCTTAGCCGGATAGTTTTCCTCAAAAAGTTTAAATAAAATTTCCTCATCAATACCTAAAATCTTAGCCGAAACCCCAAGAGCAATAGAATTTTTAACGATATCAGGCAGCTCATTGTCTTTTAAAATCTTTTTAAAAGGGATATTTACCTTTTTGCACTCCAAGTCTTCTGTGCCTTTTATATTATCAAAATCTGCAATAACAATCATATTTTTCGTAATAGTCTCACTATCAAAAACTACCTTATCAAGAGCAACTAAAATATCGCACCTATTATAAACGGAAAAAACAGGCTTATCAGAAAAAGTAACATGATAATTGTTATAACCGCCTCTGATAATTGAAGGATATTCCGGATAGCCGTGCACTGAATATCCGCTCCTTTTTAGTGCCATAGCAAACATTGGCCCGGCACTCATAATCCCAAACCCGGCTGGTCCGCCGATTTTCCAAGTAATCACACTCATGTAAACTCCTTATTTTAAACTTACTCTATATTTTTTATACATAAAATCAGGGACATATGATGATTTTGCTACCCTTAAAGCCATTTTACCTAAATCCTGCTCAAAATTTAACAGTTTGTATTTTTTAGGCAATCTTTTCGCAAAGTCATTATATATAAATTGATATACCCCCTTAAACTTTCTTTTACCTTTTGCAAAGTGCAGCACAAATGTTTCCTCGTCAATCTCTTCTCCCAACACAAAACCTGCCGGCTCGTCATCAGCATAGTATATAATACCACAAACTGATAGTTCATCCATAAGATTTAATGCTTCCTTGCATTGAAAATAATCGGTCTTTTCCGGCAATTCTTCAATATCTGCAAGCCATACATCCAAAATATCATTTGCATCTTGCAGATACTCTTTCAACAATGGCCTTGATTCATATTCATAGCTTGTAATAAACTGTTTAAGCAAATTTCTCTTTTTATGAAGCTTCCTACCCTTAAGGGTTGATATCTTTTCTACGGTATAAATATAATCGGTATCCCCATCTCTAAAGGTAAACTCAAAATCTTCATCAAAATAATTTAACCATTTTTCATCTATAGGAAATATAAAATCATAATTTTTAGCGATACTTTTTAAATAATTTTTATCTATTTTGGAAACTTCAGCGGTAGGCATTATATATTTTTTATCATCATATGTTACACCTTCAATAAAAATTTCGTCATCAAAAACCACATTATATTTATGATTGTTGCGAAATAAAAACAGGTTTGCAAAACTGTATTCGGAAATTTTTGTATCAACCTGTTTTAGTCTGTCAAACAACAACTCTCTATGGTTTAGCTCTAATTTTTCAGATTTCATTTAATAACCACCTTCTTTTAAAATAATGTCTTCCTATCAAAAAGCATTGTATGAAAATAGAAATATTCATACTCCACCAAATTCCCGCCGGTCCATAATTTAGAACAATTCCTAATATAAAAGCAAGAGGAATTCTTATAAGCCACAAACTTGCGATTATTCTTATCATAACACTTTTTGTATCCCCAGCACCATTCAACCCGCCGGACAAAATAACTCCAAATGCCATAAACGGCTCGCTAATCATGCTTATATAAAGATATGTGACACTCTCTTTCACAACATTTGCATTATCAGAAAGAAAGCCTGCGATATTTCTTGCAAAAACAATTATAATTAAAGTAATCACAGCTATCAAAACTGTCCCCATAATAGCGGTATAAAAACCTGACTTAAAAGCGTCCTCTTTTTTGTTTTCACCCAAAATATTGCCTACTAACACAGCATTTGCCATATTAAAAGCAAAGGCCGGTAAAAATATCGCTGCCTCTATCCTTAAACCGTTAGTAAAGGCTGCCATTACATCGACACTTTTTTCAGGGAGGGATGCAATTATCAAAAAAAGCACAGTACTTCCAAATTGCCAACTTATCTGCAACACCCCCGAAGGCCAGCCGATTTTAAAAACCCTTCTAACAAATTTTACCACAAAACTCTTGTGCACAAGAAACTTTTTTATATTATACATATTTATTAACGCAGCTAAAAATACTCCTATTACCGTAGAAAGCGCAATCCCCCTAAATCCAAGTGGCGTATAAAAAACAAATAAAAAATTAAGCATAATATTAGTCACCGCAGCCACACCCATTGAAAGCAGTGATATTTTAATTTTGGCTGTCGCTCTCAAAATTCCATTTGTATTGACCAAAAAATAGTGAAACATAAGTCCGAAAGCATAGATTTGTATCAAAGGAGCCGCATATAGTTTTACCGATTGGGGTATTTTTAATGAATTAATGATAGGGCCGGACAAAAAAATCCCCAGCATACTTAAAATCACCCCAAAAAAACCCGTCGCTACAAGTATTGAATAAATTGCGGAAGATAGCTCTTTTTTATCAGAAGCGGTAAATAGCCTTGATATCAGTGATACGCTTCCTACTGTAATGGCATTTGCCACCACTATAAATATGAAATAAATTTGTGATACAAGGCCTATAGATGCTTGAACCTCTTTCCCCACTTTACCAGCAATATATACATCCGTAAGACTAATAAAAAACTCAAACACCATAATAAGTATCATCGGCCAGCTCACCGACCAGCTTTTAACCAACAAATTTACTATGTTTTTATTCACCATTTAAAAAAATCCTTAACAAATCATTTGTTTTATATTACATTACTTCACGTTTAAAAAAAGTTTTTATTGTTGAGGTATAGCATGCTGTACAGCATAAATATATTTTTTTATATAGTTAGTTTTCTTCTTATTTTGTTTCACTTTTTTCATAACAATAGAAAATTATATTTATCTTCGCAAATAGCAATGTTTATTTCAGTAAGTTTAAACATTGTCAACTTTATTTTAAGATGGGCAAGATTAAGTGAGTTTCCATCCAACAGCCTATTTGATGTGCTTAATCTGGTAATGCTTTTTCTTGGTGTTGGATACCTGGTAATGTTTGCAAAATACCGCAGACCATTTATATTATTATTTGTATTGCCTTTTATAATTGCTTCAGGGATAGGCGGTTTTATTTCAGAAAATATTGTTTATCATTCTAAGCCTTTATCAACATTTTGGATTTATATACATTTACCTCTGACAATAGGTGGTACAGCATTCTTTCTTATAGCAGCACTTGCGGGAATTTTATATTTTCTACAAGAAAGGCAACTTAAAAATAAAAATTTCGGACTTATTTTTAAAAACTTTCCGCCACTTGAAACTATTAATAATATAAATATTTTCGCTCTATACACAGGGTTTGTGCTGTTTTCTGGGGGCATAGTTTCCGGAATAATCTGGGGGCTTCTCGAGTGGAATGGCACTTTGATGCTAACCTCGAAATTAGTTTTTTCATTTATAACTTGGATAGTGTTTGCAGTAATTATAATTGTAAAAAAAACAAAGGGGCTTACACCGAAAAAAACAGCTACTTTAAGTATAATAGGCATTTTACTAATTTTACTCACATATCACGGTGTAGCTACATTTTTATTAAGGTGAAATATGCAATTAGCAGTTGTCGGACTTAATCATAATACAGCTTCAGTCGAGCTTAGAGAATGCTTGGCCGTGCCACAAGAGAGGATAGAGCAGATATATTCCGATATCCTCAAAAATGAAAGGATATACGAAGCCCTTATACTTTCAACTTGCAATAGGGTGGAATATTACATAGTTACAGATGACTTTTTATGCAATGTTGAAAGTGTCCTCAAAATAGTTGCAGAAGAAAGTAAAATTCAACTTGATGAGCTTAAAAATCACACTTATACCTATTGTGGCAGAGATGCGATAAAGCATCTCTTTAAAGTTGCTTGCGGGCTGGATTCTCTTGTACTTGGTGAACCACAAATTTTTGGACAGGTAAAAGATGCGTTTGCAAATGCAAAAATTTACGGAAAAGTTGACAGATTTTTAAAGAAACTTGAAGAATCAACAATAAAAATTGCAAAAAAGGTAAGGACTGACACTAAAATTGCAGAAAACCCTGTTTCCGTCAGTTATGCTGCCGTAGAGCTTGCCAAAAAGATATTTGGCAGTCTTAAAAACAAATCTGCCCTTATTATTGGCGCCGGTGAAATGTGTGAACTTGCCGCCAAACACCTTTCCACAACTGATATCAGCTCGATTGTAATTACCAATAGGACTTTTCAAAAGGCAGAGGCCCTTGCCAAAGAAGTTTCAGGGGTAGCAAAGCCATTTTCAAATATTAATGAGTATCTTGTTGATGCGGATATTATTATCAGCTCTACCGGTGCTCCGGACTACATCGTAAGATATGATGATGTAAAATCTATCATGCAAAAGAGAAAATATTCACCTATGTTTTTTATAGATATTGCAGTACCAAGAGATATTGACCCTAAAATAAACGAAATTGAAAATACATATGTATATGACATTGACGATTTAAAATCTGTTGTAGAGGCGAATAAAAAGGCTCGTGAGAAGGAAGCTGTCAAAGCAATGGAGATGGTTGAAGAAGCGGTGGACAGCTTTTTTGGTTGGGTAAAATCGCTAAAAATTGTTCCTACTATAAAAAATTTAAGACTGTACTTTGAAGAGATAAAAAATAATGAACTAATCCGCTTGAAAGAGAAACATAAAAACATGGATGAAACTTTGCTTAATTATGCACTCACGTCATATTTAAATAAGGTGCTGCACACTCCGTTGACAAATTTAAAAAACCTCGGGGCTGGCTCCGAGAAATATACATTGGCTGAGGCAGTTGAAATATTATTTAATTTAAAAGGAGAATAAATGGAAAAGTTAGTTATCGGCACAAGAGGAAGCAAATTAGCCCTGTGGCAATCAAACTATATTAAAAGTCTTATAGAAGAAAGATATGAAAATATAAAGGTTGAGCTTAAAATAATAAAAACTCAAGGGGATAAGATTTTGGATACCCCTCTTGCAAAAATCGGTGGTAAAGGGCTTTTTGTCAAAGAGATAGAAAATGCTCTGCTTGATGGCAGTGCGGATATAGCCGTCCACAGTATGAAAGATGTCCCTATGGAGTTGCCTGAGGGGCTAATCCTTTTTGCGACACCATTAAGGGAAGAACCAAACGATGCTTTTTTATCTGTCAAGTTCAACAGTATTAGAGAATTACCCAAGAATGCAGTAGTTGGCACAAGCAGCCTAAGGCGTAAACTGCAACTTTTAAAGCTAAGAGAAGATCTCATTATCAAAGATTTAAGAGGTAATGTGGATACCAGAATAAGAAAATTGGTTGATGGGGAGTTTGATGCCATCATCCTTGCCAAAGCAGGGTTAAACAGGCTTAAAATGACAGACTACATAAAAGAAACCATATCCATTGAAGATATACTTCCTGCAGTTTGCCAAGGGACAATCGGCATAGAGCTGAGGGAAAATGACAAAAAAACACAAGAAATAGTTTCCTTTATAAACCACGAAACCACTATGATAAGGACAAAATGTGAGAGAGCATATCTTAAAAAATTACAGGGCGGATGCCAAGTGCCTATTGCCGGCTTCTCGCAGATAACTGACGATAAAATTTACTTGAAGGCGCTGCTTTCCTCCCTTGATGGCAAAACACACATTTATGAAGAAGGCTTTTCTTCAATAGACAAGGCCGAAGAGTTAGGAAAAAGCATTGCTGAAAAAATATTAAACAGCGGCGGAAAAGAAATTTTAGAAGAAGTTTACTCGTAAATATGAAAAATATTTTGGTAACAAGACAAGCCGAACAATCTGTTGACTTTATTAATCTACTTTCGAAGAACTTATTTTACCCTTTTCTGTTGCCAATGATTGAGACAATCGGCGTTGACTTTGTTACAAAAAAGCAGGTCTATGATTACATAATTTTCAGCAGCACAAATGCGGCAAAATTTTTCTTTTTAAAATCAAAGGCCAAAGGGGTAAAATATATTGCCGTAGGCAGCTCAACTGCAAAATATTTGGATACTTTCGGGGTTAATGCGTTTACACCAAAGGACGAGTTTTCAGCTGAAGGTCTGATAGAATATTTTAGAGACATTGATATTAAAGATGCAAATATTTTGATACCTACCCCTGAAAAACACTCCGATTCACTTAAAAATTTCCTCGTTTCAAATGGAGCATTGGTTGAAACCGTAGTGGTTTATAAAACAGATGAGGTTAAATATCCGACAGGGCATTTAAACAATTTTCTTTTGGAAAATAATATAGATACAGTTACATTTGCTTCACCTTCTGCAGCTAAAAGTTTTTTTTCTAATGCTGAGAAAAATAAAGATATATATAATTTAAAGTACATATCCATTGGCAAAACAACATATAGTTTTTTAAAAGAAAACTACAATATACAGTCACATTATCCTGATAAATATACTGTAGAGGGTATTGTGGAGCTTTTAAATGATATTAGGAGGAAAAAATGAGTTTTCCGGTAGTAAGACCAAGAAGATTGAGAAAAAATGAGATCATAAGAAGTCTTGTAAGAGAAACAAAACTGACCCTTGATGATTTAATACAACCGCTTTTTGTAACCGAATTTGATGGGGTAAAAAAAGAGATAGCGTCAATGCCTGGTATCTACCAAATGGATATAGAAAATACTGTTAAAGAATGTATCGAGCTTGAAAAGTTGGGAATAAAAGCAATAATCCTTTTTGGAATACCAAAGCATAAAGATGAAATGGGGAGCGAAGCATACAACGATAATGGAATAATTCAAAAAGCGATAAAAGCAATTAAGGAAAATTGCAAAAATCTATATGTCATTACCGATGTATGTATGTGTGAATACACAAGCCACGGCCACTGCGGAATCATTAAGGACGGAGATGTAAACAATGACGAAACTCTAAAATATCTTGCACTTGAAGCACTGAGTCATGCAAAAGCAGGGGCTGATATGGTGGCTCCAAGCGATATGATGGACGGAAGGATAGCTGCCATCAGAGATATTTTGGATGGTAACGGATTTGAAAATATTCCGATTATGAGCTATTCAGCCAAATTTGCTTCAGCTTATTACGGGCCATTCAGAGATGCTGCAGAAAGTACACCTCAGTTTGGAGATAGGAGAAGCTATCAAATGGATTCGGCCAACAGACTTGAAGCAATAAGGGAGTCAGAGCTTGATTTGATGGAGGGAGCAGATATTTTAATGGTAAAACCTGCTCTTGCTTATCTTGATATTATCAGAGAAACAAAAGATACCTACAATGTGCCTTTGGCAGCTTACAACGTAAGCGGCGAATATTCTATGATTATGGGTGCAATTGAAAGAGGATGGTTTGACAAAAACAGAATTATTTTGGAAACTCTGACATCTATAAAAAGAGCCGGAGCTGACCTCATATTAACTTATTTTGCAAAAGAGGTTGCTAAAATTTTATGAATTTAAATGAAAGCCTCGCATTCAGATGGTTAAGCGACAAATTGGAGCCTATAGAAATAAAGGCCCACAATAAGCTGGATAATTTGCTGTGTATAGACAGGCAAAAAAACCTTGCAATCAAGAACGTCAACTCTTTTGTTAACGGTGGTCCCTTCTTAAATATGCTATTATGGGGGGAAAAGGGGTGTGGTAAATCGTCATTAATCAAGTCATTAGGCTTAAAATTTAAAAATGACGGATTAAAAATAGTCGAATACCTTGATGATAATATTGTAGCCATCTTCAAGCTTTTCAAAATTGTCGATAATTATCCTCAATACAAATTTATTGTTTACTTTGACGATATCTCTTTTGATGAAGACGATATTGTATTCAGGAGATTTAAATCTGCCATAGAAGGGAGTCTTCAAGACCCTCCTGAAAATGTAATGTTTGTAGTTACTTCTAACAGACGTCACCTTATTGCCGAAAGGTCAGCAGATACGAATGATATTTACTCAAGGGATGATATTAATGAAAAATCCTCTCTTTTTGCAAGATTCGGGCTTACAATAGGATTTTATCCACTTAAAAAGAGTGAATATCTTGATATTGTAAGATTTTATCTAAAACAATTTGGTATTAATGAAAATGAAGAACTACTTAAAGAGGCTGAAAATTTTGCAATCGAAAGGGGTGGCAGAAGCGGCAGGATAGCTAAGCAGTTTGCTGTTTACAGGCTGATTTCGGAATGATTTACCCTATAAAAACTCCGTAATCTCATTAAGCCATGCATAACTCCTCTGTTTTATTTCCGTAAAATCTTTATAGTCAATTTTTAAATCGTTTAATATTTTCAGCATATCATCATACAGCTCAAATTCGTCATACTCTATGACTTTCAACATTCTTCCCAATGGTCCTTCGTAAAAAAGGAGTGCTTTCTCCACCTCTTCGTCAAGGGCAAGCATTTTTATGAGCTCATCTTTTGGCCTGCTAAACAAAGCATCAACAAGGGAGAAAAGCCCAACAAGAAAGGCTGTTTCCTTTTTTTCGTCGTTGTTTTTAAAAACTTCTGTTGCCAAAAGCTCCATCCCCTTTGCCCTGACAACAGCCGACTGAAACAAAGGGGAATTAACTGCATTTTTACCTTTTTGAGCAAAACTTAGAAGCATTAACCAACTTTGTAGCTTTTTGAGTCCGATAAGACTGATGGCATGACGTATTGACTTAATCCTTGAACGGAAAAAAAATGCAGCAGAATTGACAAATTTTAAAAAATTATAGCTTAATATGGGGTTTGTCTGAAAAACGTCCACAATTTTTCCGACATTTTCGTCCTTATTTATCATATTGATAATTTTAATTACAGTTAGCTTTGAAGGGTCAACCGCATCAGCTTCAAGAATTGTAGGTCTTGCAAAGAAAAATCCTTGAAACAAATGAAAACCAGCATCTTTACATTTGCTATATTCACTGTAAGTCTCGACCTTTTCTGCCAAAAGTTTTGCAGGAAGTTTATTTAAAATTTTTAGTTTTAAAGACAGATTGTCGTTTTTTACATTAGGATATTCTACCTTAATATAATCTACTTTATCAAAAAGCTTATTGAAATTATCCAGATAGTCAGAATCAAATACAAAATCATCAAGAGCAAACTTGTATCCCATTGCTTTCAATTCGCAAATCCTACTTGAAAGATAATCATCCACAATAGTGTCCTCGAGTATTTCCAAAACAAACTTATCCTTTGGAATAATCTCAACATAATCACTTAGCAAAAAATCTCTGTTTGTGTTTAAAAAACCAAGAGAGTTATGGAGCAAGCTCTGCGTGCCAAATCGTTCAAAGATATTGACAAGAGTAGTAGCAATAGAGCCAAAGGCATCTTTTATATTTGCAAGATTGTTATATTTATCATCCCTAAAAAGCAACTCATAGCCGTGTATAGATTGATTTGCATCTACAATAGGCTGCCTTCCGATAAATATCCTCTCATTATTCATCAAATTTATCCTTGTACTAATAAATTATACAGCTGAATCGGTAAAATTAAAATAATAGTATTATATTATTTAAAATAATACCATATTTGTAACACAAACTCAAATTAAAAAAATTTTTACGTTTATAATCATATGCTCTTATTTAAATTCTAAATTCAATATATTAGAATTTTTTAATATTTAGCATATGCCTATTATTTCGCTATGATTTTATTATTGACATATGACTAAAAAATTGCTATTCAAACGATAGTTCATTATAGGAGAGTGTTTATGTCAAGACCGCCAAAAAGAAGACTTGTAAGACATCGTCCAAGATTTTTTAAATTTGGTCCTATATGCAACGAGTGCCCCGATTTAGATGCCATAGAAATGACTATAGACCAACTTGAGGCAATGAGACTTGCTGACCTTGAATGTTTAAGCCAAGAAGAAGCTGCCGATTCGATGAAAGTATCAAGACAAACATTTGGCAGAATAGTTGAACAGGCAAGAAAAATAGTAACCGACGCTCTAATAAACGGAAAAATAATTAAAATCGGGTGTGATGAATATATCGACTTCCATAGCAGGGAGTTAAAGTGCATTAACTGCGGTCACGAATGGGAAGACAACTCGGGCTTTATACCGATAACGTATACTGCCCGGCATGCGGTTCAAAGGATATCATCAAAAGAAAAAGATGCGGACAAGGGTGTGAATGCCCTCTAAAAGTACAAACACCTTTTATTTAATATCATCACCTAATCATTAGTTCACAATTGTACTCAAAATTTTAATCTTTTGCTCATAAAAATCAAATAATACTCGAACACTCTTTTTTTGGGAAAATTTTGAGCATTTGCCATAAAGCCCTATGAAACATACAAAAAAAAGTATTGACAGTTATTGTCATAAGTTTTATTTCAAACCATAGCTAATTAAGTTTTTATCAATAAAAACAGGGAGGCAACAATGTCTTTATCAAAAGCCAAGCTAAGTAGGAGAAAGTTTCTTACTTTAAGTGGTGCTGCTTTGGCTACAGCAACGGCTGCTTCAAGTTTATCTTCGCTTAAAGCGGTTGCTTCAAGTGGCACACAATCAGAATCAACAAACTCTAAAGGTAGAAAGTTTGTCTACAGCTCATGTGCTATCTGCGTTAACAAGTGCGGACTTGTCGCAGAAGTCAACAATGGTGTAATCAGAAAGCTTAACCCAAACCCAAACTTCTTCAAAAGTAGGGCTATGCTTTGCGCCAGAGGAAATGCAGGGGCAAAAGTTCCATATGACCCTGACAGATTAAAAAAACCTTTAATAAGGGTTGGTGAAAGAGGTGAAGGCAAGTTTAAAGAGGTAAGCTGGGAAGAAGCTTACAATTACATTGCTGAAAACGTATTAAAAGTAATCAAAAAGTATGAAAATCGTTCTGCTATTGGTTTTGCATCAACAGAAGGCTTCCAAGAAGAATTTTTTATTCATCTTGCGAATATCGTCGGCTCAACCAATACAGTAAGACACCCTACCCTTTGTCTTGCTTCAAACATCCAAGGTTATTCTTCCGTTTACGGGACATTTCCGGATGCTGATATTTTAAATGCTGACTTTGTAGTTATGGCTGGCTCTAACAGAGCAGAGGCTATAATCACTCCTGATACTATCGACATGGCTAAAAACCATAAAAAACAGACTTTGGTATGTATAGATCCGAGAGCTACAAAGACATCTGCTATAGCTGACAAATGGTATCCTATAAAACCTGGCACTGATTTGGCATTAGTACTCACAATGATTAACATAATTATTTCTGAAAATCTCTATGACAAGGAATTTGTAGAAAAGTATACTCATGGCTTTCCAGAGTTGGCTGAACACGTCAAGCAATACACTGCCGAATGGGCAGAAAAAGAGTGTGAAATTCCTGCAAGTGAAATTTACTGGCTTGCAAGGGAATTTGCAAAAAATGCTCCTCAATCTGTTTGGTATCCTGGACGTAGAAGTTCTTTCTATGTAAATGACGTATACTACAGAAGGGCTTGCGCAATATTGAATGCAATTGTTGGCGCTTTTGACAGAAAAGGCGGTTTGGTTCCAAAAAGGGGAATAAAATTAAAAAAACATGATTTTGAATTTCCACTTTATGACTTCACTAAAAAGAGAATAGACTCAGGCACGCTTCCATTCTTAAACGAAAAATTGCCTGAAGAATTTAAAACATCAGCAGGCCTTCCGACTGACAGCTGTGCTTATATTTCAGAAAAAGACGGTAGCTGGGTAATTTACAGAGATGCAGCTCTTGCCGGAAATCCTTATCCACTTAAAGGTCTATTTGTTTATAAGCAAAATCCTGTTGAATCTGTACCTAACAGAAAGAAAACATTAGAATTTTTAAAGCAGATGGATTTTATCTGCACAATAGATGTCACAATGAGTGATACCGCATTCTACTCAGACGTAATTTTACCTGAGTCTACATATCTTGAAAGATGGGACCCTGCTGAAAGTCTTGGCGGTATAGTACCAATAGTTGTAACAAGACAGCCGGTAATCGATCCTCTTTTTGACACTAAATCTATGCATCAGATAACAGTAGATTTGGCTAAAAAATTCTACGATATGCCTGAATTTTGGGAAGATTCCACAGAAGATGATAGGGAATATCTAAAAAAATACATCAAAGCAATGGATGTGCCGATGGAGCACCTGATTGAAGAATCTCTGTCAGGTTACCCTGGTGCCTTTAAAATGTTAATGGAAAAAGGTGTATTTTATCTTAACGACAAACCTGTTTATGGCAAGCTATTAGAAGATGGTGCCAGACTTAAAACAAGGACAGGTAAGATTGAGCTCTACAATGTTAAATATGCAGAAAGAGGGCTTGACCCATTGCCTGTTTACAGAAAGCCATCCCAAGGGAAACCTGGCCAATTTAGATTCGTAGTTGGACGTCATGGCCAGTTTACTCATGCATCTACTCAAAACAACATATATCTTCTTGAGGCATATGGAGATTATGAAAATGCTCTTTGGATAAACTCAAAAGTTGCTTTAGAAAGAGGGCTTAGAGCAGGTGACAAAGTAAAAGTTATCAGCAAGGCAGGGGAACAGATAGTAAAGGTAATGCCTACGGAATTTATTAGACCTGACATAGTCTTCTATGTACACGGTTTTGGCAGACTTTCTAAAGGTTTGAGCTTGGTATACAACAAAGGAGCTTCTGAGGCTGCCATATTGTATGACTATGCAGAAACAATTTCAGGTAATGCCTGCTTACATGAAACATTTGTAGATGTTCAAAAAGTTTAATAGAGGTGCAAAATGAGTAAGAAAAAATATGCAATCGTCCTTGACGATTCAAAGTGTATAGACTGCAAGGCTTGTACCATGGCCTGCAAAATGGAAAATCACGTCCCTACCGGACTATACAACTATAGGATTTGGGTGGCTGAAAAACCTATAAGAGGACAATTTCCTAATGTAAAGAGAAGTTTTCAGCCTTCACAATGTCAACAGTGTGAAAACCCTCCTTGTGTTCATGTTTGTCCTACAAGGGCTTCTTATCAAACTGAAGACGGTGTGGTACTTGTCGACCATGACAAGTGTATCCTCTGTAAATACTGTATGACAGCATGTCCATACGATGCAAGGTATGTAAATGAAGAGATTAAAGCAATTGATAAGTGTACTTTCTGTTATCATAGATTGCCTGAAGGAAGACAACCTGCTTGTGTGGAAACTTGTCCACCTAAAGTAAGGGTTTTTGGAGATTTAAATGATCCTAACAGTGAAGTGTCAAAACTCTTAGTTGAACACGAAACATTTAACTTAAAGCCTGAAAAAGGCACAAAGCCTAAGCTTTACTACATAAGATAGGGAGGATAATATGACTACCCGTACAGAAACTGTTGGAATTAATATTTTTGAAGGTAACAAGGAAATTTCCAATATATGGCTTGGCTTATTTTTAGTCTTGTCAGTATTTGGAATTTATGGCGTTGGGAATGTCCTTCTTCATGGTCAGGAAGAATCCTTTGGTGTTACGAGAACTGTGCCATGGGGTATACTAATATCTACTTACGTCTTTTTCGTTGTATCAAGTACAGGGCTTTGCCTTATTTCTTCAATGGGGCACGTATTTGGTATTGAAAAATATGAAGTCATAGGAAAGAGAGCAATCATTCTTGCAATTTTTACACTTATTTGCGGATTTGGCGTAATCGGAATGGAGCTTGGTCATCCATTTAGAATGATGATTTATAATGTAATTTCGCCAAACTTCCACTCTGCTATCTGGTGGATGGGTACTCTTTACGGTGTCTACCTTGTGTTCATAGGGATAGAGTTTTTCTTTCTTATGAAACACAACCATAAAGGGGCATTCTATGCCGGACTTGGAGGTTTTTTGGCAGGTATTTCAGCACACTCTAACCTTGGGGCGGTATTTGGTCTTCTTGAAGCAAGGCCATTCTGGCACGGACCATATCTTCCTATTTACTTTATCTTGTCTGCACTAATTTCAGGCTGCGCTTTAATAATCATTATCTTAAACGTTGCTCATAAAGGACCTGCTAATCTGCCTATCAGAGAGAAGGAAGCACTCTTAGGGATATCAAAAATATTCGGATTATTAATCGGTATCCTTATATTCTTTGACGTGTGGAAAATGATTAGTTCAATTTATGGTGCACCACCTGAAAAATATGAAACAGTAATGCAGCTATTGACCGGCCAGTTATCTACAAATTTCTGGTTGTTTGAAACAGTATTCGGACTTCTCATACCTTTTGGTATTATCCTTCTCACCAAAGGGAACAATATCAAAGCTTCCCTTGTAGCTGCCGTGTCAGCTGTAATCGGGATTTTCTTCATGAGATATGACCTTGTAATAGCCGGTCAGCTTTATCCAATGAGAGCTGCTACACCCGGAGCGGGGGTTCAGGGTGCAACAGCAAATGGTTTTGTCACTTATGTTCCGACATTTACTGAAATCGCCATAGTAATCGGAGCTATATCTTTCTGTTGTTTCCTATATCTTGCAGCAGAAAAATTCTTAAATCTCAACGAGTAATTTAATAGGGGAGGCAGCTAAATCAGCTGCTTCCCTCTTTTTCTGTTTTATTTTCTTCTTGCACTATTTCAACATTTCCGCCTTCAATAACAAGTTTTTTGCCTTCCACAATAAATTCCGAAAGCTTTCTTCTTGCCTTTTCAACAACTCTTGAAAAAGTAGGTCTTGAAATATTCATTAACCTTGCTGCATCTTCATGGCTGAACCCTTCAAAATCAGCCAATCTGATGGCTTCATATTCATCTAAGGTCAAACCAATCTTCTTTAACCTGGCTGAAGGAATTCCGCTCGGTTTAAACTCCGATTGAGTCGGCGTTGACCTTACCACTCTTAATTTATCAGTCCTAGCCATGAAAACTCCTTTTAATGATGTTCATCTGTCTCCAAATTCAGAAACTTTTCAGCCATAAAGTAAAGAAACAAGAAAAGTCCCCAACCAAGTGCAAAAATCATCCATTCGCCGGCTGAAGGAGAATACTGGACAAGTCCGTTAACGGCCTCAACACCTGAGCCTTCAAGAGCCTTTCTCATTGGTGGCAACTGTCCAGCGACAACAAAGTCATACCTTGTAAAAAACAGACCTATCATAAAAATAATGCCTGCTACACCAAGTGCTTTAGTATTTTTTGCCTTAGTAAATACAATAATTAAGAATGGTATAATTACTGCAAGTCCAAGCTCACCAATCCAGAAATTTTTGCTCAATGGCCCTTTTATAAGTGCCATTGCTGAAAGGTAAGCATCTCCTGGCTGAGTGTATATAGAAGATAAAATCTTCCAAAGGTATAAAAATGCCATCAATGCAATCCCCATTCCCATAATTTTACCAAGCGCATTCATAGTTGAGTTAAGCTTTTCAGGAATATTCCATCCGTAAATGATGTTGTGAATTACCATTAAAAGTGCAGCACCTGCCGTGATGCCTGAGATTACAAGAAAAGTTGAAAAATAAATCCCATGGTAGAATGGCCTTGCGTTAAGTGAACCAAAAACATATCCAAGGTTGCTTGTCGCAAATACACCAACCAAAAGAGCAAAAAAGCCAACTACTTTTGCTGTCTCATGATCTTTAGCTGTCTGGTTTGGCTTGAACACGAGATAAAGCTCAATTGCAAGAATTACAAGCTCTATACCATAAAATACTCCCATCCAGACGATAGGTGCTGAAAGATTAGGGCTCAATATCATATAAATCATAAGCCTTATAGGGTGACCAATTTCCATTCCAATCTGAGTAAAACCTGCAAGAAGAATCACAAACGCCATGACAACAATTCTTTTACTTACTTTTGAATATTTCTCAAATCCGAATGCATGTCCAAGTCCGCCTATAAATGCCAAACCTGTAGATGTAATAACAAAATATGCATAAGTAGAAATTAATAGTCCCCAAGGTACTTCTCTTGTAACTCCATAAACTGCTTCATGACCTTTAAATAACACCTGCAAAGTTGCATAACCGCCAATTGCAAGCAAAATAAGTCCCAAAATTATAAAAGGGATAGGTGCTTTACTGGGATTTATCTGTATTAAGCTGCTACCTGTTTTTTCTACATGAGTTGCCATCTTTTCCTCCTTATTTAATTATATAATAGAGTCTTGGGTTGGTATTTCTATCTTCTTTAAGACGGTAATACCTGTTTGTATCTAACAACTTGCTCACCTGACTATTTGGGTCATTTAAGTCCCCAAACACCCTAACCTTTGTAGGACAAGTTTCCACACATGCAGGCTCCCTGCCCTCAGCAAGTCTGTGATAACACATTGTACACTTATCAATTGCTTTATGGTGCTCATGAACAAACCTTGCGTCATATGGGCAAGCTGTCATACATGCCTTACATAAAATACATTTATCATAGTCAACCAACACTACACCTTCTGGAGTCTTATAAGTGGCATGAGTAGGACAAACACTCTCACAAGGTGTATTTTGGCAATGCTGACACTGAGAAGGCTCAAAATCTTGATGTAAATCAGGAAATTTTCCTTGTAATTCAAGGGCTGTAACCCATATCCTATAAGCACCATCCTCGTGAGGTACTTCATTCTCTACTCTACAAGCAACAGTACATGCCTTACAGTTCAAACATTTTTTTGTATCTAAAACAATGGCATATCTTTTCTCATTCATTTTCTACTCCTTACGCCTTTTTTATTTCAACAAAGGTTTCGTGCATTGCAGCATTTCCTGAAATTGGCTCAATCTTATCTTCCAAAATTGCAGCTTGAGATGCACCTTTATTATAGACAAGGGATAATCCTTTTGAAATTCTGCCAAAACCATGAGCGTAAAATACACAGTCAGGTCTTATCTTTTCTGTTACATAAGCCTTAACTTTCTGCTCACCAACCTTACTTTTGACAACAACATAGTCACCATTTTTGATACCGAGTCTTAGTGCCTCTTTAGTATTAATCCACAAGCTATTCTCTTTTTGTATCTGATGGAGATAGCCATTATTTTGAGTGCCGGCATGGGTATTCCAAGCATGTCTTCCAAGTATAAATCTATATTTTCCAGGCTCAGGTTGTGATGGTCTTCTGTATACAGGAAGCGGATCTAACCCCTTTTCCTCATACTTCAAATTATAAAGCTCAATTTTACCTGATTTTGTTTTAAATCTGGTATTTTCTTTTCTCATTTTACCGTATTGTGGTTTATCGGACAGATAAAAAACACCCTCTTTTTTAATCTGCTCAAATGCGCCGGGGTATTTTGACAACTGATGCTTAATAAACTCTTCCATTGGCTGGTTTAATATCTCTTCAACCAATGTTGCTTTGAAATCTTCTACATCAGCAGGATCAGCATCATCCCAAAGTGTCGGAATTTTTAACATTTCATTTACAATGCCTGCAGCAATTTCTTGCATTGATTTTGTATTAAAAAGCGGGTCGATTACCGGCTGTCTAAATGTAACAATCGGCCAAATTCCTGATAAAGAATGGCAAGGGTCCCATCTTTCAAGGTATGTTGACTCAGGTAAAACAAGGTCAGAATACCATGCAGTTTCAGACATCTGTATATCGATTGTGCAGATAAAGTCCATCTGCTCCATCATTTTTAAAGTCTTAGCTCTGTTTGGAGCTGACTCAACAGGGTTTTGTTTATATGTAATCATCCCTTTTATAGGATATACATTCCCTTTTAAAGCAGCTTCTCTAAATGTTATCCAGCTACCATCTTTTTCCCCAAGGAATGTACAGGAGTCTGTCGGAAGCCCAGCAGCAGTCCTTTCATCTTTTGGAAGGATGCTGTCCAATGAGCCTATTTTTGCATCCAATCTACCCTCTGCCATTTCAAAGAAAGGAAATAAAGGGTCATGTTTTGCCAAAGGGATAGAACTTTTCGGAACAATACCTCCAGGAACATCCCAACTGCCAACTATTGCAGTTAATATCCCACAAGCTCTTCTCATATATGTATCGTTTACATACCAAGATGTTCTTCTGCCTGGGTAAACAAGACTTCTTGGGGCATATTTGGCAAATTGATGAGCTGTCCACCTAATTTCACTTGCTGGAATCTCACACTCTTTTTCTGCCCATTCAGGTGTATATGGTTTGATGTGCTCTTTGAGTTTATCAAACCCGTAAGTAAACTTATCAACAAATTCCTTATCATAAAGCCCTTCTTCAACAATAACATTTGTTATTGCCAAGATAAAAGCCAAATCGGTGCCGGGCTTTATTGGATACCATTTATCTGCTTTTGTGGCTGTAAAAGTAAATCTCGGATCAACATAAACAATTTGCTGCCCTTTTGGTCTGTTTTTCTGAAAGTCAATTGTATCAGGAGTAACAATTGATTCTGCTCTGTTTGCACCGAGCATAATTACAAATTCGGCTTGAGACATGTCAGCATCTGGCAATGTTCCAAAAACAGATGACCATCCCTGTATAACTGAAGCAAGACAAAGCGTAGGGTGCCTTACGGTATTGGTTGAACCGTAAGATTGAACCAAGAAATGAAAAAACTCTTCTTGAAACCCTTCCGTTGAATAAAATACAACTGATGACCTATTTTCATATTTTCTTTTGATTTCATCAAGATTTTTTGCAACTATTTTAAATGCCTCATCCCATGAAATCTCTTTAAACTGCCCTTCCCCCCTTTTTCCTACTCTTAAAAGAGGAGCTTTTAGCCTGTCAGGATTGTATGGCTCTTCGGCACCGGCATTCCCTCTGGCACAAAGCATTGACCTGCTCTTAAAAAACTTATGATTAGGATTAAGTTTTTTGATTTTGCCATTTACTACTTCAGCTATGAGTCCACATTTATTGACACACATAGCGCAAGAAGATGGAACAAATTTGCGACCTAAACTCTTTGACTTACCTTCAGCATGCTCATTTGCAACGGCTTTGATTGTGCCAAGTCCGTTTGCTACTGATGCAGCTGCTAAAGTAACACCGGAAGCTGCTAAAAACTTCCTTCTGCTTAGCTTTAAATTTGAAAAACTCATAAAAAAAGCCTCCCTATGTTTTATTAGCTTATGCTACAAAAAATCTATCTAATATTCTATTATTTATATATTCCAAAATTGCATACAATATACACTTTTTTTGAGCATATGCAAGCTAAAATCCCGCATAAGTAACAAATCCTCTTAACTTACCATCAAGATACTTTAAGTCCCCCTTAAACTCTGGAGAATAATGAACATCAAACCCTTTTTTCTCTAACAAAGCCCTTGCTTCATCACTTAGAATAAACCTGATAAAGTCAGACACATCCCGAGCATTGCCACTACCCTCTTTCACTGCCAATACAAAACTGATACAATCCCCGTAAAATCTTTTCAGGCTTCCGTCATGCTGAGGCAAATCGACATATGTCTTTCTATATTTGTCCCTAAAACAATCATCCGCCAAGCTCGCCATATTGGGCAACTCTATGTAGTTTAAGCCATTTTCTATTGCATAAGATTTATATGTGATAAAGTAATCCACTTCGCCTTTCTTCACTGAATCTACTAACTGCTCAAACTTAGCAAACTTGACTGACCTTTTATACAAAGTGTCATACAGGCTCGACTGCGAATAATTGTAGGCTGACAGTTTTAACGCCAGCAATGGTCTAACATTGCATATTCTACTAAAGTCATTGACTAACCCAAACAAAACATCTTTTTTTCTTAAATAATATGGCCAATTCTCCCGATTTATTAACGTTGAAAACTTACTTTTATCAGCATAAGCCAATACCATCTGTCCTGCCGCAAAAGATATCATATAACTATAACTCTCAGCACTTTTTGTTGACATATGCTCTTTATTTCTCATTTCTGCCAACAAATATACTTCGGCGTCGCTACTTTGATTACCTTTTACATCATGCTTAACACTGCAATCTTCAGATAAAATTTCTATATCTCCATCTGGATATTTGTTGGCAAGCTCAGAAATTGCATTCATAAGCACATGTGGAACATAGATTTTCACTACAGCAAAACCATTTAGTGTACCAGCAAACACCATAAGTACAGTTAAAGAAATTACAAATCTTGTTCTCATGACATACCTCCAAACTCTCAAATCAGGTGCTTGACCAAGCAAAAAAGTTGCATATAATTTTTATATCATATGCCCTTTATGCACGACACAATATACATAATTATAAGCATATGCAAGTATTTTTTTTTGACGTATGTTTAGATTAACAATCATTTATTTTTAGTCTATTTGCCCATTATTTAAAAATTATAATATATTAATATGTTAGAATGCATATTAAAACAATTGGGTTTTGATTATTTCATAAAAAAAGTTTTAGATTAACATGAGATTAAATTGACATATGCTCATTAATTTTAATATAAACAGAGCCTGAAATTTTTATATATCAAGCAAATAAATAACACGCGTTATGTAAAATATAAGTTTGTCTTTCTATATTGGCATTTCTATGGGAATTTATATAAAATCTGCCTATTTTGTGCCGAAATGTATATCTTTACATCAAACAGCCATAATCCATTTTATAGGATGCAATTATTAATTTCACTTTAATTATACTTTTACGCGATTTTTGATCGGCTTAATGCTTTGACAATACGGCAATTATTATTACATAAAATAAATATTATAAGAATTAATGAAAGGCATTATGAATGATTTATTTTTACTAAAACTGCTGAGACGCAAATATACGTCTCAGCAGGTCAAAATTGAATTAATTACCCAACATCCCTTCTTTCAAACCATTATCCGCAGGCTTATCGCCAAAGTACACCTTCAATACGGCTTCTGCCAGCATCTTATCATTAAAAACGCCTATATTTTTACCGTTATATAGCACCGTTAAAGCATCACCTATAATTACCAAATCAAGCTCGTCACTGCTAACCACATCAAAATTAAAAAGCTCAATAAAAGCTCTAAACCTGTCAATATCTTTTATCCCATTATCTTCAAAACCTTCAACAAAAGCCTCTCTCATCTTTTCAGCACCCACTTTTTTATACAAAAAATGCATCTTAATAGCCTTGGAATCCATACTCATAACTGACTGAACATCTTTTGCTCTGTTTTCAAGATATAGAGCCCCAACATAAACCTTAACAAAAAACTTTTTCCTCAAACCTGTACCATTTAACACCAGGTCTTTTCCGTTAAAACTATAACTATCAGGGATATTGACACCCTCAACAGTTAAAGAAAAACCTGACATTGGCAAAATAGCCAACACAAACAGAAATACTAATAATCTTTTCATAACTAGCCCCCAAATTTTAATTTTGTTACCTCTATTACTTTTGCTTTATACTCAAGTATATCATTTCTTAATGACGCTAGCTTGGCTATTTTGGCATCAATCTTAGAAATATGAGCATCCAAAATCTCTACGAGTTTTGGCATAATATTATCAGGTGTCTGATGCACCTTATAAATATCTGCCAATTCCTGCATCTCTTTTAAACTAATTCCCAACTCTTTTAACTTAAGAATAAATTTCAATCTTTTAATATCATCCTTATCATACACTCTTATTCCGCCATCAAGTCTCTTAGGGTGGGTCATAAGACCAATCTCTTCATAATACCTTATAGTCCTGGTTGTCACCCCAAGCATGGCAGCTACTTCACCAATCTGAAAATAGTCATTCCCTTCGATTTTCATAATCAGAACACCTTTTTTTACTTTACCTTAACGTTAATTACATCCATTCAATTTTATATAGTATTTTTTCTCTTTGTCAAGAAAATTAACCAATATTTTTACAAGTTACTCCACCTTCACAACCAATTATAAACTATAAATATTAAAGTGTTAAATAAATACCTTTGGTTACAGTGAATTTTTATTCAATTACTTCGATATACTGTTATATTATACTTGACATTTACGTTAAAAAGATTTATCTCAATTTATGTGATAATATTTCATAAGGGGGAAAATATGCATTACGACTTTCTTAAACTTGAAACAGATAAAAATATTTTGACTTTGACAATTTCAAGGCCTAATGCCCTTAATGCACTTAATGGCAAAGTCCTTGATGAACTTGAATGTGCACTATACGAAGCAAGCATAAACAAAGAAATCAAAGTGATAATTGTCACAGGTGATGGCGAGAAGGCCTTTGTGGCTGGTGCAGATATAAAAGAGATGTTAAATCTATCGGTTCAAGAAGCTGTCAATTTTTCTCGCAAAGGGCACGACATATTAAAATTAATAAGGAAAATGTCACAACCTGTAATCGCAGCTGTTAACGGATACGCACTTGGAGGAGGCTTTGAAATGGCACTTGCATGTGATATTATTTACGCAAGCCAAAATGCAAAATTTGGTTTTCCTGAAGTAACTCTTGGAATTATCCCTGGTTTCGGAGGCACACAAAACCTTTCAAGAATCACTGGAGAAAAAATTGCTAGCGAACTTATTTTTACGGGTAATATGATTACAGCCGAAAAAGCCAAACAGCTTAATATAATTAATGAGGTATTCAGTTCAAAAGATGAGCTTTTGGAAAATGCCATTAAGACTGCTGAAAAAATCGCTTCCAACTCATCCATAGCGATATCATCGGCCAAAGATGCAATATTAAATGGGATAAATATGCCTCTTGAAGATTCATATCGATATGAAAGCACATTATTCGGAAATCTATTTGCCACAGAAGATCAAAAAGAAGGGATGACAGCCTTTACGGAAAAAAGAAAAGCAAACTTTAAAGGATTATAGGAGGATAAATTATGAATTTTGAATTATCTCAAGACCACAAAGTATTGAGAGACACTGTAAAAGATTTTGTCAATAATGAAATAAGGCCTATAGCTATGGATATTGACAAAAATCATGAAATACCTTCAACTCTGATGAAAAAAATCGGTGAAATGGGTTTTTTAGGTACATATATACCTGAAGAATACGGTGGCGCCGGACTTGATTACTTTTCTTACATTATAGTTGTGGAAGAAGTATCGAAAGCTTGCGGCTCAACAGGTGTAATGATTTCAGCTCACACCTCACTTGCATGTGACCCAATTTATCAGTTTGGAAACGAAGAGCAAAAGAAAGAATTTTTACCTAAGCTTGCAAGCGGCGAAAAAATCGGCTGTATTCTTCTTACTGAGCCCGAAGCAGGTAGTGATGTAGCTAATATCTCTACTACATACAAAGAGGACGGTGATAACTACATCATAAATGGCAGCAAAATTTTTATTACAAACGGTGGATTTAAAGGGATTGGGGTAGTTTTTGCGACAAAAGATAAGAGCTTGCAACACAAAGGTATTTCAGCTTTTATTGTTGATCTTGAGTCTGAAGGGGTTGAAATTCTTAAAAATGAAGAAAAATTAGGTATCAGAGGAAGTTATACAACTGCCTTTGCCCTTGATAACGTAAAAGTACCTAAGAAAAATCTACTTGGAAAAGAGGGTGACGGATTTAAAATTGCGATGGAAACTTTAAATGGTGGTCGTATCGGTATTGCTGCTCAGGCTCTTGGTATTGCTGAAGGTGCATTTGATAAAGCATTAGCTTATGCTCAGGAAAGAAAACAGTTTGGAAAACCGCTTTCAGCTTTTCAGGCAATCCAATTTAAAATAGCTGACATGGCTACAAAGATTGAAGCAAGCAAGCTTATTACTTACAAAGCAGCTTGGCTTAAAGATATGAAAAAAACTAACGCAATAGAATCTGCGATGGCAAAAATGTACGCATCAGAAACAGCTACATTTGTAACTAAAGAAGCAATTCAAATTCATGGTGGATACGGATATATCTGTGAATATGAAGTAGAAAGAATGTTTAGAGATGCCAAAATTACTGAGATTTATGAAGGAACAAACGAAGTTCAAAGAATAGTTATTTCAAAAATGCTATTTAAATAGGAGTAATAGATGGAAGCTACTAGACAGATTTATTGGAATGTTGGACATGGTGTATTAATTCCTATGTACCTTTTGGCCATACTGGCTATTGGGTCTATAGTCTATAACTTTATAAAAAGATCAGCCGTATACAAACAAGGCAAATCACTTGACAGATATTCAGATTGGCCAGATAGGTTAAATATTGCCCTGAAAAATGTGCTTGGGCAGGTAAAAGTTTTAAATTCTCCTGCCGGGATTTTCCATGCATTTTTCTTTTGGGGTTTTTTAATCCTTGTAATAGGCACTACTCTGGTTTTTATCCAAGCTGACTTTTTACACCCTTTATTTGGAATAATTTTCCTAAAAGGTACATTTTATAAGATATTCTCTTTAGCTTTGGATATTGCCGGTTTTGTGGCAATTGTTATGCTTTTAGGTTTTTTAATAAGAAGATTTATCTTTAAACCTAAAGGGCTTGAAACTACAAAAGATGATTACATTATGCACGGCTTACTATTTGCAATACTGATAACCGGTTTTGTAATAGAAGGGTTTAGAATGGCAGCAACCGAGCTAAACCAAAATCCAGAGTTAGCTAAGTGGTCACCGATTGGTCTACTGTTTGCCAAAGCATATGTAAATATGCCTGAAAGCACCCTTCTTGCAATGCATAAATCATTCTGGTGGATACATTTACTCCTTGTAATGGGATTTTTCGTTTCTATCCCTTTTATTAAATTTAGGCATATACTTACTACTTCGGCAAACTACTTCTTCACAGATTTGAGAAGAAAAGGCTCTATAGACACAATTGATATGGAAAATGAAGAAGCTGAAAGCTTTGGTGTAAGCAAGGTAGCTGAGCTTACCTGGAAAGATATATTTGATAGTGATGCATGTACCAAGTGTAAAAGATGTCAGGACAGATGTCCTGCATATAACACCGATAAGCCTCTCTCCCCAATGAAGCTTATCGCAGATATCGGTGATGTAGCATTTAATTCACCGGATGCGAATTTAATTGAAAAAGTATCTAAAGATGTCTTATGGTCATGTACAACCTGCCGTGCCTGTCAGGAAATATGCCCTGCAAATATCGAACATGTAAACAAAATTATAGATATGAGACGTAACCTTGTCCTTATGGAAGGGGAGTTCCCCGGTGAAGAGGTTATGCTTGCAATGGATAATATGGAAGTCAACGGCAACCCTATGGGCATGGGCTTCGCATCAAGAGGCGATTTTGCTAAAGATTTAAATGTAAAACTCCTTGCTGAAGACAGTAACGTTGACATTATGTATTTTGTTGGTTGTTATGCATCATTTGATAAGAGAAATCAAAAAATTGCCAAAAATTTTATAGAGCTTTGTAACCTTGCAGGTATAAAAGTAGGTATCCTTGGCAAAGAGGAAAAATGCTGCGGTGAGCCTGCAAGAAAGCTTGGAAATGAATACCTATATCAAACTTTAGCATCTGAAAACATTGAAAAAATTAAAAAATATAATGTTAAAAAGATTGTTACCACATGCCCTCACTGCCTTAATACTTTAGGTAGAGATTATAAAGATTTGGGGCTTGAAATTGAAGTGGAGCACTACACAACATATCTTCACAAACTGCTTAACACAGGAAAACTTAAGATTTCAAACAAAGAAGCCCTAGAGTGCACTTATCACGACTCCTGTTATATCGGAAGATATATGGATATCTATGATGAACCAAGAGAAATCTTAAGTGCACTTGGAGCTGAAATTAAAGAGATGAAGAGAAGTAAAGCTGAAAGTTTCTGCTGTGGAGCTGGTGGCGGTAGAATTATCGCCGAAGAAAATATCGGTGAAAAAATCAGTGTCAAAAGGGTAAAAATGGCTGAGGAAACAGGGGTAGAAACTCTTATTTCTAACTGTCCATTCTGTATGACAATGTTTGAAGACGGCCTTAAAATGGCTGAACTTGACGGTAAAATGAAAGTTAAAGATTTATCAGAAGTTTTAATAGAAAGAGTTGAAAAATAAACGGAGGTAGTCATGAAAGTACTGGTTTGTATTAAGCAGGTTCCTGATATGGAATCAAAATTTAAGGTAGCATCAAACAATGTATGGTATGAAGACACTGACCTTGCATATCGTATGAATGAATATGACGAATATGCAGTTGAGCAAGCTGTAAGATTAAAAGAGCAAGTTGGTGATTGTGATGTTACAGTATTATCTATCGGACCTGAAAGGGTAAAAGAAGCTATCAAAAAGGCACTTGCAATGGGGTGTGATAGAGGTGTTCATATTAATGACAACGACTATTATTCAAAAGACCCTTATCAAAAAGCCCAAATGATTGCTGAATTTGCTAAAGATAAAAGTTTTGACATTATTTTTACAGGCCTTCAATCTCAAGATACCGGCAGTGCTCAGGTAGGGGTACTTTTAGGAGAACTTTTAGAACTTCCTGTAGTAACAACAATAGTTTCTTTTGAATACAATAACGGTGAAGTAACAGTTAAAAGAGAGCTTGAGGGTGGTAAAAAGAGTATAATAAAAGTTAAAGTGCCTGCAGTATTTACTTGTCAATTAGGACTTAATGAACCAAGATACCCTACCCTGCCAAATATTATGAAAGCTAAGAAAAAAGAGATTTTAACTTTTGAAGCAAGTGAGCTTCTTAAAGTTGAAAATCTTGTTACAACAGCTAAAATGGCATTCCCTGAAAAGAAAGGTGGCGCTCAAATTCTTGAAGGTGATGTTGCTGAATTAGTTGATAAAGTTGTTAAAATTTTAAAAGAAAAGTCATTGGTGTAGGGGGTTGATATGAAAGTATTATTAGTTGCAGAATATAGAGAAAAAGCTCTTTTGGAAACAATATATGAATTAAATGGATTTGCAAATAGCCTGAATGCTGAAAAAGTTTTCTTTGCAGTGGGCTATGAAAGTAACCTTCCTAAAGTAGCAGGCAAACTTTACCTTGCCGATGCTGAAAAATATGGAGAGTATAACCCTGGTGTACACAAGGAGCTTATAAAGCAAGTTGTTGAAAAAGAAAATCCTGATTATATTGTATTTTCTCACTCTTCATACGGCTGGGATTTAGCTCCAAGAGTAGCAGCTGCATTAAAAGTAGGTCAGCTAACTGAAGTAGTAGCTATCGAAGATAATACATTTGTAGTACCAAGCTGTAATGCAAAGCTTAGAAGATTTGTAAGACATACTCCTGGTAAAGCCGTGCTTACAATTCAGGCAGGAGCATTTGCACCTGTGGTAGATTCTGCAAGCCCTGAAGTAGAAAAAATTGAAGCCTCTGCTCAGGCAAAATTAGAGTTTGTAGGATATGAAGAAGCTGAAGCTAAATCAGTAGACTTAACTAAAGCTGAAATTATTGTAACTGCCGGTAGAGGGATAGGTAAACCTGACAATGTACCTGTTATCGAAGAGTTGGCTAAGGCTCTTGGTGGGGAGCTCGGTGCAAGCCGTCCGGTAGTTGACGCAGGTTGGGTAGACCATTCAAGACAGGTAGGTACAACAGGACAGACTGTTTCTCCAAAGCTTTATGTAGCTTGCGGTGTATCAGGAGCGATTCAGCACTTGGCAGGTATGAAAAAGTCTGACTATATAATAGCGATTAACACAGATAAAGATGCACCAATTGCTGAAGTGGCTGATGTGCTTGTAGTTGCTGACGTTATGCAATTTGTACCGGCCTTGACTTCAAAATTAAAATAAGGAAAACAAGATGCTTGAAAATATATTAAAGGAAGCTACAGAAAAGTATACTCCAATGGACAAGGAGTATACTTTTTACTTCGTGTTTGATGACGACAAAAAATATACTATTTTCGCCAAAAACGATGGTTTAACTGTCGAAGAAGGTAAAAAAGTTGAAGATGCCAATTGCGTATGCAAGATGACATCTGAGCTTTTTGAAAAAGTGTGGTATGAAAATTATAAGCCGGGGATGAAAGAAATTTTCTCCGGCACATTAAAGACAAACAACCCTGAGCTTTTACAAAAATTCTTAAAAGCTTGTGGCAAATAGGAGAAATTATGTTTAAAACAGTTTTAACAGAAAGACTAAATATACAATACCCCATCATACAGGGCGGTATGATGTGGATTTCAAGAGCTGAGCTTGTGTCAAGCGTATCTAATGCCGGCGGGCTTGGAATTATCACCGCTCTTTCTTTTGATACCCCTGAAAAATTGGCTGGAGAAATCGATAAAACAAAAAAATTAACTGACAAGCCTTTTGGCGTTAATTTAACTTTTTTACCAACATTAAGGCCGATTAATTATGACGCTTACATTGATGTAATAATTGAAAAAGGGATAAAAATAATTGAAACTGCCGGAAGAAATCCGGAAAATTACATGCAAAAATTTAAAGACAACGGTATTACAGTTATTCACAAATGTACATCGGTAAGACATGCACTTAAGGCAGAAAAAATCGGATGTGACTTTGTAAGTATTGACGGATTTGAATGTGCCGGACACCCCGGTGAAGACGATGTAACAAGCCTAATTCTTATCCCAAGAGCAAAAGATGAGCTTAAAATACCAATAATCGCTTCAGGCGGTTTTGCTGACGGTAGAGGGCTTGTAGCAGCACTTGCACTTGGTGCTGAAGGGATTAATTTAGGCACAAGATTCGTGGGCACTGTTGAAGCTCCTGTCCATGAAAATATTAAGAAAAGACTTCTTGAAGCAAAAGAAACTGACACTATGCTTGTAGAAAGAAGCCTTAAAAATACTGTAAGAGTATTAAGAAATGCTCACGCGGAAAAAATATTGGAAATGGAAAATAATGGAGCTACTTTACAAGAATTAGCACCACTTCTCAGTGGTTTAAGGGGGCTAAAAGCTATTCAAACAGGTGAGACAGAAGATTCACTCTTTGCCTGTGGACAAGCGGTGGGCCTTGTGTATGACATCCCTACAGTTGGCGAGCTTGTTTCAAGAATCGTCAAAGAAGCAAAAGAGATAGTTGAAAACAGATTAAAAAATATTGTTTCATAATATAAGACGTTTTACGGGGAGCTTATGCTCCCCTTCTTTTATTACCTATAAAATACCCTATCTTATATGTAACAGGAATTTTGTTATCCATAGAAAACATCTTTGTATAGTAATCAATAAAAGAAAAAAGCCTTTTTTTCCCTATATTTTTATCCGCTCTGACCGTTGCACCTGTTGATTTATGCTGCTTTAAAAACTCCAAAACATTATCATACCACAATATATATTCTCTTTCATAATAATAAGTTACGTCAAAATTACATTCATAACAATTTGTTAAGTAATAATCTATCGTTTTCATATCCAAAACTTTTCCAAAGCCGGTAAGTTTATTAACTTCACCCATTTCACTGAAAGTGCCCTTCAAAAACACATTAAAACCTAATTGACAACGTGTTGTCCCTACTCTATCCACTTCCTCTAAAAGTCTTTTTATATCTTCAATCCACTGAAAAGTTGATGAAGAAACTACCGTATCAAAAATATTATTTTTAAAAGGCAGGTGTAATATGTCCCCTTGCACCTTATTAACTTCTTGATTTAGCTTTATAAAATTATAAGCCAAGTCAACACAGGTTAAAATATTACAATTAAAGTTCTGCTTTAAAAGAGTTGTGAAAATACCGCTGCCCGCCCCAAGCTCCAATATATTTACACAATTATTTTTGAAACTAACATCTAAAATATTCAAAAGCTCTTTAGCAACCACATGTTGTATTTTAGCATATTTTTCGTAATCCAAAGCCCTTTTGTCAAAACTACAAGCCTGCATACTTAATAATAACCTTTTCGTCAATAAAATGAGGCTGGCAAAGCTCTATAAATCTTGCATTTTCAAACAGATTTAAGACAGTATCTATCTCTTTTCTTTTGACTATTTTATCCTCGTTACCATACAGAATATTTATTTTAACTGAATTACACCCTTTATCCACTTTTGAGTGTTTCAAAAACTCAAGCCCTGTTTCTAATTTAAAAATATCTTCAAGGTTTAATTTTATTTTACCCCTAAATCCGCATTTTAAGTAAAAACTTTCCATTGTGCCTAAAAAGTCAGTATTTAGGCTTTTTATCATTATATCTAATGCCTTTTTACTAAAAGAATTGGTAAAATCACTAAAGGGTGCAACTAAAATTACTTTTTTCCACCTATCAATATATCTCCAGACTGCCTTAGATAAAATATGTGCTCCTGTTGACCATCCGACAATAATATCACCGCCTGCAGAAATTGTGTCTTCGATATATTTATCACTGTGTATAAATGGGATGCAGAAATTTGTCACTTTAGGAATATGCTCAAACATTGCCGGGTAACCGCCCCACCCTGAAATAAAGACATTCTTCATAAAGTATTTACCAAAGAGTCCGCTATTTTATAAATATCAGATAAATCAAAATCAGCTCTTAAACTCACCCTAAGCCTTGGAGTTGTAACAGTCGGCCTTCTGGCAACAGCCACATAGATACCTAACTTAAGGAGTTTATTCTGAGCCTGTAATGCCTTGTTATTATCACTTACAACTATCGGAAAAATCTGACTCATAGAGTTTAAAAAATCTATCTTTTTTTCTTGAAGTAATTTTCTGAATATTTCACAATATGTTATAAGTTTACCGCCATATTGTTCGAAATTTTCTTTCAGCAACTCAATAGCTTTTAGATTGCCTCCAACTATTGACGGGGGGAGTGAAGTAGTATAAATAAATCCCCGCCCCTTATTTATCAGATATTCAACCAGCTCACTCTTTGCACAAATATATGCACCAAATCCACCTAAAGCCTTGCTGAATGTTCCCATATTGATATCTATATCTTTTTCAACCTCATATTCATGCGCTAATCCCCTACCTTTGCCAAATAAACCAGTCCCATGGGCTTCATCAATTACTAATAAAAATCTGTAACTTGCCTTTAAATTTACAATTTCTCTTAACCTTACTCTATCACCATCCATACTAAAAATTGTATCAGTAATCACAATTTTTTCTGGAAATGCTGAGTATTTTTTTAACAGCTCTTCGAGATGAGATACATCGTTATGGCGATAACGCACCATTTTTGCCCCACTTAAGCGTATCCCGTCATAAATGCTTGCGTGGTTTAGTTTATCCGTAAAAATAATCGTATCGGGAGTTGCTAATGTGCTTACAATCAATAAATTTGCAATATAGCCGCTATTAACAATAAGACACGATTCATAACCTTTAAAATCAGCTAACTCTTTTTCAAGTCTATTATAAATATTATAGTTTCCTGACACTACTCTTGAGCCGCCGGAAGAATTTCCATAATCTTTTATGGCATCTAATGCTGCTAACTTTATCTCTTCGTTTTGAGAAAATCCTAGATAATCGTTACTGGCACAGTTAAGAGCACAAATATTATTTACAATTATATTTTTGCCACACTGTCTTTGAATTTCAGGTATTTTTCTATAAAGACCTTCACTTTTAATAGTTTCAAGCTCTTTTGCTATATCAAAGTATTTCATTAAAATACCTTGTAACCATTCTTTTTTATCATCTCCAAATCTTCATCATACCGCCTCCCCTTCATAGTAAGGTAATCACCCGTCATGATTCCACTTGCACCGGCGTCAAATACTTTTTCATGATGATAAGACAAATTTTCAACCCTGCCACCACAGATAATCACCTCTTTATCCGGAAAATAAAACCTGAAAAAAGCTATTATTTTTAAACATTTTTCAGGAGTAAGCAGTTTGTAGTCCTGCATCGGCGTACCTTTTATTGGATTTAAAAAGTTAATAGGGATAGCATCTACATCAAGCTCTTTTAAAACTTCTGCTAACTCTAAAATATCACTATCAGACTCCCCCATACCAAAAATGCCACCGCAACAAACACTAAAGCCCATCTCTTTAGCCTTTTTAACTGTATTTATCCTTTCTTCATAAGTGTGTGTTGTGCATATATTGTTATAAAAACTTCTCGAAGTCTCAAGGTTATGATGATATCGGGAAATACCCGACTCTTTCAACATTTTAAGTTCATCTTCACTCAATATCCCAAGAGATGCACAAAAATTTTTATTTGTATCTGTATCTTCAATAGTTTTAGTCAACTTTTTGACCTCTTGTTTAAGCAATTTTTTCCCTGAAGATACGAAAGATAATCGGTGAATTTCATTATCTATGTTATTGTAAATAAACTTATATATTATTTCATCCTCAACAAATGGATACTTAACTATATCCGAATTGTAATGTATCGATTGACCACAATATTTACAGTCTTCCGAGCATGCACCCGATTTTGTATTTAATATGCTACACAAGTGAACAGTATCTTTAAAAAAATGTTTCCTTATTTTTGATGCTCCTTTTATAACAGCCTCATAATCTTCCGCATTAAGAATTGATAAAAGCTCATTATCTGCAAGCAGTTCTCCGTTTAAAACCTTTTCTGACAATTTTTCAAATCTGTTCATCAAATATTCTCCTTATTTCCTCATCACTTGGAAACTTTTTCATCACCGGAACACGCAAAACAGGTAACTGTGTCATTTCGCAAATAGTAGCATAGTTGTAGCTTTCAGGGTTATATCTATTTAGAACGATAAAAGATACCTTACAGTTATATGCAACAAGGGAATTTAAAGTAAGTAAAGTATGATTTATCGTACCTAGAGTATCCTCTGCCACAACTATTGTCGGTAATGAAATTCTTTTTATAATATCTATCATGTAAAGTTTTTTTCCAATTGGAACAAATACACCACCTGCTCCTTCTACTACTATTTTTTTATCCAAAGAATCGGGAAGAGTAATCCTGTTTAGGTCAATATTAACATTTGCTTTCTCAGCTGCATAGTGAGGTGATACCGGCTCTTTAAAATGATATTTCTCTTCAATAAAATGGCTTTCATCTAAACATGTATTCTCCTTCACAATGTCCCTATCCTTTTCGCCGGTTTGAATAGGCTTGAAATATACGCCCTTTGTATATTTCAGTAAAATAGATGAAAAAAATGTTTTACCTATATCTGTATTTGTTCCAGTGACAAAGAAACCTTTTGAATCCTCAATTACTTCTTTGAAAATTCTTCCCATATTGACTCTAATGCCGCCTTGCACAATTTTTTAAGAGAATCCTCACAAATAATGTATGGTGGCATAATATACACAAGATTTTTAAATGGCCTAACCCATACTCCTCGTTGCACAAATTTGGGGGTAATTGTCCTTAAATTAATGTACTCTTTTAATTCAATAACCCCTATACTACCTAACACCCTTACATCTTTAACAAAATCAAATTCTTTAGCTTCAAAGAAATATTTTTTCATCGTATTCTGCAAAAATGACATTACTTTTTGAGTATCATAGCTTTTAAGCAAAGTAACGCTTGCATTGGCACATTCACATGCAAGTGGATTAGCCATAAATGTGGGACCATGCATAAAGGCTCCGGGGCCACTTTCTGAACAAACAACATCAATAACTTTTTGAGTAGTGCCGACAGCTGCAAAGCTCATATACCCGCCTGTAATTGCCTTGCCAAGACAGATAATATCCGGAATAATGTTAGAATGCTCGAATGCAAACATTTTCCCTGTCCTACCAAAACCGGTTGCTACCTCATCAAATATCAGCAAAATAGAATATCTATCACATAACTCTCTAAGTTTATTAAGAAATTCTGGATGGTATAACCACATGCCACCTGCACCCTGAACAATAGGCTCAATTATTACAGCAGCAATCTCATCACTGTGCTTCTCCAAAATTTCTTCTACTTGCAAGTGATCATTTTCATAAATATCATCAAATTTTGACTTAGGCCTTGGAGCAAAAATGTTCTTATGCAATACATTAGCAAACTCTTTGTGCATACTATTTATCGGGTCGCACAAAGACATTGCCATAAAAGTATCCCCATGATATGCACCGCAAAATGATAAAATCTTACTTTTATGTTTATTTCCTTGAGCCATATGATACTGAAAAGCCATTTTAACAGCTACTTCCACAGAAACAGAGCCTGAATCACAAAAGAAAAACTTATCAAAATGACAACTTGATATTTTATAAAGATTTTCTGCCAGTTTTACGGCAGGCTCATGTGTTAGACCACCAAACATAACATGAGAAATCTTATCTATCTGACTTTTCAAAGCGTCATTAATATACTTATTATTGTAGCCATGAATAACACTCCACCATGATGACATTCCGTCTATAAGTATTGTCCCATCAGTAAGGTATAAAAACTCTTTATCTCCACCTTTTACAGGCAGCACGTCAATGGGATTTACCGAAGAATCATAAGGATGAAGTAAAAATCTCCTGTCTTTTTCTATAATCTCACTAAAATTCATGGAGATTAAATATTATAAACTACCACATTTGTCAACCTGATATAAAAAATGGTTAACAAATATTGTTTTGAAAAATAATATTTTATCTGTATAATTAGTTATGTTTAACAAAAATGAGTTAGAAGTAATAAAACTGTTATCCTTAAATGATTGGGTTTCAGGTGAAAAAATTGCTGAAGAATTAAATATTAGCCGTACTGCAGTATGGAAGTGTATAAAAAAATTATCTAACTTTGGATATGAAATAATCTCTGTTCGAAAAAAGGGGTATCAACTATTAACTCAAAGTAAGCTGCACCCTGTAGTATGCATGTTGGAAAATATTTCGACATGTTTTGGCAAGATACAATACTTCAAAGAAATAGACTCTACACAAAAAGAAACTCTTCGAAAAATATATGAATCTAAACATAATATTTTGATTTTAACAGACAGACAAACAGAGGGCAGAGGAAAGGAAAATTCAAAATGGCCTTCACCTGAAGGTGGACTCTATTTTTCTATTGGGTTATTGCCGCAATATATGAAACAAAAAGATTTAAATACAATTATAGATATTGCAAAGCAAGGTATTAAAAGTAGTTTAGCAAAGTATGGCATAGAAACAGAAATTTTGGACAATAGTTTTCTCATTAATGGGAAAAAAATCGGGGGTTTGCTTGAAGAGCATTTTTGTGAAGGGGAGAAGCTAATATTTATAGTTATCGGAATAGGCTTATACATTTCAGCCGAAGCCGGCAACGTTACTACCATTTCTGAAGTTACAGGTAAAACAATCGACAGATGGGAGCTCTTAGCAAATTTTCTCGAGCTATTTTGTAAAAAAGTCAAGCATTCAAAAGGGTTGCTCTAGCCTTAATATTGCTTCTAATTTCACAGCCACTTTTTCTTTCTGAAGAAAAAAACAGTCCAAATGATATGGAAATTATTACAATCCATACACCTAAATATCCTAATTTCCATTTCAATTCAGGCATATATTCAAAATTCATTCCGTAAACTCCAACTATAAAAGTTAAAGGGATAAAAATAGTAGACATAATGGTTAAAGTCTTCATTATATCATTCATTTTGTAGCTAATACTTGAAAGATAAGTATCTAACATTCCTGATAAGATATCCCGATAATTTTCTATCGAGTCTATTATCTGTATTGTATGGTCGTAAACATCCCTAATATATATTATAGTAGAATCCTGAATCAACTGAGTCTCCATCCGCTCAAATTTACTTACCAACTCCCTCAACGGCCAAACAGACCTTCTTATTGAAATCATCTGCCTTTTCAATATGTGGATTTTCTCCAGTAAGTCGCTTGTTGGATTATCTAAAAGCCTATCTTCAATTGTTTCAATATTATCTCCCAAAGTTTCAATAACGACAAAATAATTATCTACTATCGCATCGATAAGGCTATAAGCAAGATAGTCAGATTTTAGTTTATTTATCCTAAATTTTTTACTTCGTATCCTTTCCCTCAATGGTTCGAAAATATTGATAGGTTTTTCCTGAAAAGTAATAACATAATTTTCACCTAAAACCATACTAATCTGCTCATCGATTACTTCACTATTTTCAAAGTAAAACATTCTTAATATAATAAAAATATAATCATCCAAATCTTCAACCTTTGGTCTTTGGTCCAAATGTACAATATCTTCCTGCACCAACGGGTGTATTGAAAATTTTGAGCATATATCCTGAATGAGTTCGACATTGTGAAGTCCATGCACATCAATCCAGGTAACAGTATCATCCCTTACCAGTTCAGTTATTTTTTCAGGAGTCTGAATATTAAATTCGGTAACATTCTTTTCAGCATATTGAATAATATTGATATTAGGTTTTTCGACCTTCTGCTCCCCCACAAATATAGGTTTACCTGGTGGCAACCCGGCTTTCTTTGAATAGCTTTTTTTATTTTTCATAATCATCCTCGCCATGCAAATTCTATATTCGCTTAAATAGCAAGTCAAATATTTATTTTGCAAATGTGAGGTAACTTTAAAAAGAAGATATGTTGACTAAAAATTAATTTCATATAAAATGTCGACATTATACAGGAGAATAAAATTATGCTGGAAAAAAGCACTTATAGAGATCACGTCATTGACTATATATATAAATCAATTTTAAGCGGCAATATTAATCATGGCGACAGGATAATAGAAAGCCTTGTTTCAAAGGAGCTCGGCATAAGCAGAGCACCTGTCAGAGAAGCTTTAAGAGAGCTCGTAGCAGAAGGGATACTCATTTACAAGCCTCAGGTAGGCTATTTTGTGATTGAGATTACAAAACAGCAGGTTTTAAATACCTATGAGACTAGAGGTGTGCTTGAAGGATTTGCAGCAAGAACAGCAATAAATAAATTTACAGAACAAGATATTGATACATTGTATGAAATTTTAGACAATATGGAAAAACTCGCTTTTGAAAATAAGCATATTGAATTTATTAACATCGGTCACCAATTTCATGAGTTTATCTTTACCAAATCGCCAAATAATGAAGTTATTGAATTTACAAAAAAACTTTCACTGAAATCCCATATCTTTTTTAATAAATATTGGATGAAAATTTACAGCCCAAAAAACATAAGAAAAAGACATGAGGCTATAATTATTTCCATAAAAGATAAAGATGGAAAAAAATTAGAAGAAACCATTAGGGAGCACTACAGCTCAACAGCCATGAAAATTGTAAGTTTATTATAATTTGCAGATATTTTAACTCGCTCATCAGTCAAAAAAATCTATTATCAGTAAACTTTGTATTGTAATTTTAAACATTTTATGATAGTGAAACCAACTTGTAAAGCAAAACTTTAAAAAGTTTTAAGGAGGCTTAAAAAATGTTTACAATTATAGAAAAAACAATCGGTGATTATTTAAGTGAGATTGTGGAAAAATTCCCCGAAAATGATGCCGTTGTATACCCTTTTAGAAATATAAGGCTCAATTATAAAGAATTTGACGAACTAACTGACAAGCTTGCGAAAGGACTTTTGGCAAGTGGTCTTAAAAAAGGGGATCATGTTGCAATATGGGCACACAATATCCCAGAGTGGATTTACCTTCTCTTTGCCACCGCAAAAATCGGCGTTGTGACTGTTACAGTCAATACCCTTTATAAAGCCCACGAATTAAAATACCTTCTTAACCAATCGGACAGTAAGGCACTATTTATGGTCAAAGGGCTAAAGTCCGATTATGTGGAAACTATTTATGAAATTTTGCCTGAGCTTAAAAATGCCAATGATACTAAAATTAATAATGAATCACTTCCGCTCCTTGAAAAGATATACTTTATAGGTGAAAATACCCCAAACGGCATGATTGATTTTAACACTTTATACGATATGGCTGAAAAAATTTCAGATGACGAGCTTGAGCAGGTCAAAAAATCCCTTGATAGGCATGATGTAATAAATATGCAATACACATCTGGCACAACAGGGTTTCCTAAAGGGGTCATGCTGTCACATTTTAACGTCTTAAACAATGCATATGCCATCGCGTTAGGGATGAATTTTACAGATAAAGACAGACTTTGCATACCGGTGCCTTTCTTCCACTGTTTTGGGTTAGTGCTTAGTATATTGGTTTGCTTAAGCACAGGTGCTACAATGGTGCCTGTAGAAAGTTTTAATCCGGTAGATGTGCTGAAAACTGTAGAAGCTGAAAAGTGTACGGCTCTGCACGGGGTACCCACTATGTTTATTTCCGAATTAAATTTACTTGATAAAGAAAAATACGATACTTCATCTTTGAGAACAGGTATTATGGCAGGTTCACTCTGCCCTGTTGAAGTAATGAAGGCAGTTATAACTAAGATGAATATGAGTGAAATTACTATCGTATATGGTCTTACAGAAGCCTCACCTGGACTTACAATGACAAAAATTGATGACCCTGTTGAAAAAAGGGTTGAAACAGTAGGTAAGGAAATGCCTGGAGCCGAAATAAAAATTGTTAACCCTGAAACTGAAAAAGAATGCCCTGCAAATGTACAAGGAGAGCTATGGGCAAGAGGATATAACATTATGAGAGGCTACTATAAAATGGAAGAAGCCACAAAACATGCCTTTAGCAATGACGGATGGCTTAGGACAGGTGATTTGGCGGTAAAGACTGAAGATGGTTATTATAAAATTACCGGCAGGATAAAAGATATGATTATCCGAGGCGGAGAAAATATTTACCCAAAAGAGATTGAAGAATTTTATTATACGCATCCGAAAATTCAAGACATTCAGGTAGCAGGTGTCGCAGATAAAAAATACGGTGAAGAAGTAATGGCATTTGTTATTGTTAAGGAAGGGGAAACACTTACTGAGGATGAATTGAGAAGTTATGCTAAAGGTAAAATTGCTGACTTTAAAATTCCAAGATATTTTGCGTTTGTAACAGAATATCCTATGACAGCAAGTGGAAAGATACAAAAATATAAGCTAACCGAATTAGGAAACAAACTACTACAAGAAGCAGTAGCAAATTAATATTATTTTGGGGGTTTTATGTTAGGAGATATTAGAAAAGAAGATTTTAAAATTGAAGTGCCTGAGTATTTTAATTTTGGCTTTGACGTTGTAGACAAGTGGGCCGAAATTGATGACAAAGTTGCTCTAATATGGATTGATACTGACGGTAAAAATTATAAAGAGTACAGATTTTCTGATTTGAAAAAAATGTCGGACAAGTTTGCTAATATTCTAATCGACAGAGGGTATAAAAATGGGGATATGCTCTACGTAATGGTGCCGAGAGTGCCTGAATGGTATGCGGTAATGCTCGGTTGCTTTAAGGTAGGGGTAGTGCCTATGCCTGCGCCAAAAATTTTAAGACCAAAAGATATAAACTATAGACTTAAAAAATCTGAAGCAAAAGGTGCAGTGGTATATCACAATGTCCTTGATAAAATGCTCGAATCAGACACTTCTGAGCTTTCCCACAAAATGGTAATCGGGGCTGAAGCTCAAGGGTGGGATAGTTATGAAAAAGCAATGGAAGAAGCCCCTGACAAAATTATGATGGACAAAATTGAAAAAACCAAAACTGATGACCCGCTAATAATTTATTTTACCAGCGGCACTACGGATTTTCCAAAAATGGTACTTCATACCGGCAGCTACGCCATTGGTCATCAAATAACCGCAAGGTTTTGGCAAAATTTAAAAAAGGACGATATTCATTGGACATTAAGTGATACAGGCTGGGGGAAAGCAGTATGGGGAAAACTTTTCGGTCAATGGTTTATAGGGACAACTGTCATAATGTATAATGCAGCAGATGCATTTGACCCGAAAATGCACCTTGAGATTATTCAAAACTTCAAAGTAACTACATTTTGTGCTCCGCCTACTGCATACAGAATGTTAATATTGCAAGATTTAAGTAAATATGATTTTAGCGCTTTAAGACACTCTGTAAGTGCAGGGGAGCCGCTTAACCCGGCCGTATTTGAGAAGTGGCTCGAATATACGGGCAATAAAATTTATGATGGATATGGTCAAACAGAAACAGTAAATATTATAGCTACAACTACAGATATGGAAGTTAAGCCCGGCTCAATGGGTAAGCCTGCATTTGGATTTGAAGTGGATATACTTGACGATGATGGAAATCCGGTAGAAAACGGTGAAATCGGACATATAGCCTTAAGAGTAAAGCCTAAAACACCTATCGGATTTTTTAAAGGTTATTATAAAGATGAAGAAGCTACTAAAAGCTCAATTCATGGTGATTGGTATTTTACAGGGGACAAGGCTCATAAAGATAAAGATGGCTACTTTTGGTTTGTAGGCCGCGCTGATGATGTAATTAAGACAAGCGGTTATCGGGTAGGACCATTTGAAGTGGAAAGTGCATTACAAAGTCATCCTGCTGTTGCTGAAAATGCCGTAATAGGTGTGCCTGACGAATTACGTGGAACAATTGTAAAAGCCTTTGTAGTACTTGCTCCCGGATTTGAGCCGTCCGATGATTTGGTCGTAGAGCTTCAGGAGCACGTAAAAAAGGAAACAGCACCTTACAAATACCCAAGAAAAATAGAATTTGTGAAAAGTCTTCCAAAAACCGTTAGCGGCAAGATTAGGCGAACTGAATTAAGAGAGATGGAAGAGCAAAAAGCAAAAAAAACTAACGGAGAAATTTTTACACCTTAACAAAAAAGCCGGGTAATCCGGCTTTTTATTTTACTCTTCGTTCAAACCTTCAATAACGGTATATACTTCATCAGGAACACTTATGTTTTCAGGATTGACAGGCCCAACTATTTTTTTCTTTAAAACAGTAGGTTTACTTAAATCATAAGTAATTGGCGCAATATTATGTCCGGTATGAGATTTAAAGATTACCACAACCGGCTCAGTCGGCTTTTTGGAAACATCCCCAACAACAGCCAACTCGTTTGTAGATAAAAGGACAATGGTACCCACAGGATAAATCCCAACATTGCTCACAAAAAACTCAAAGACTTTTCTATTTATATGCTTATCTGTCCAGGAAAACATCAATTTAATCGCTTTTGGGGGATACATCCCTTTATGATAAACCCTGTCGCTGGTAATAGCATCGTAAATATCTACCACCGCCCCTATCTTACCGGCAATAGATATCTGCTCATCCTTAAGACCGTATGGATAACCGCTACCATCAGCTCTTTCATGATGCTCTAACACAATTTTCAGCTCTTCTTCACTAAAACCATTTTTCTTAAGGAAATCATAGCCGGCTAGCACATGATTTTTCATTATCGCAAACTCTTCATCCGTCAATTTTGCAGGCTTATTCAAAATATCTTTTGGCACAAGCATCTTGCCGATATCATGTAAAATCCCGCTATTTACCAATACTTTTATTTCAGAAACAGGAAGATTTAGGAGCTTGCCCAAAGAGGAAGCAAAAATTGCCACATTAAGTGAATGTTGAAATGTATAATCATCGTATGTTTTAAGCTTTGCAATATTTACCAACAGTGATTTATTTTTTACCGTAATATCAGCAATCTTATCTGCCAAAATTTTTACTGAAGAGCTGTCAAACATCTTGCCTGATCTTACATCTTCCATCACATTTTTTACAATAGAAACTGATTTCTCATAAAGCTCAAAGGAAGGCTTTAAATCTTTTATTTCAAGATATTCTTTTGAAATATTCTCTTTTTTATGTTCAAGTATCTCTTCAGCAAATGTTTTTTCTTCGGACTTTTGTGCGTCAACTTTCCTTTTTTCTATATAAACATAGTCAATGCCGCTTTTAATAAGCTTATCGATAGTCTTTTGATCTTTTACAACAAAGTTATGTTTTAAGAATGGAGTATCAAGCCAGCTTGCATCAAGCTTTACTACTCTGTCCCCTATTTTAAGCTCTTTTACTAAAATCTTTTCCATAATTTTATTTACACAACTAATGTTAAATTTTCAACATATTTAAAAATATCTGTGCTAATTTTTAAGAAAATCTGCATTTTTATCAAATACATGTCTTAATTGCTCAACCCTTTTTCTATTGACTCCAAAATCGCTGTAGCCTACCCTTGCTGCTGCGCGAATATGAATCATTTTATTTTCCTTATCAATTCTGATTTCCAAATCATCAATAAATTTGAAAACGGATGAAGTAAATGTTACAGCAATATAATTATCCTGCTCAGATTTAATATTCCCACCCATATCAGCTAATATTTTATTTAAGAGGGCTAATGAGTCTATATTTTCAGAAATATATATAGGCTCAATATAATGTTTAATATCATCTTTATACTCACTGCACACGCAGTTAGGTTTATCAGGGCACCTTGTCAATTTTTTATCAATTAGCCCAGGTGCATTCCAGTTTTTTGACATTACACTCATTGAAATCAATATTGCAATCATCACAATTGCAGCAAAAAACAAAACAATAAAAAATATCTTCACTGTTTACTCCATTGTCAAATCAATGATTTTATCTTGTAAAAGCAAAATATACCATTAATATTGACCAAAAAAAATATACAATAATAGAAACCCAAAACCCAATCGGCTGAGATTTCCTAAAATATGGCCCACCTTTGCAATAAACTTTGCCTGTAATGAGTCCGACAATTGCTACAACAGCAGTTATTAAACCTATGATAATAAGTAAAAGTTTGGTTAGAATAATTTATTACCTCTTTAAGCTTTAATAAGATAATTTTAACATAAAAACAAAAATATTTCCTAAAATTTTATTTGCTTAAATTTAGTATCCTTAAAGCTCCCCTTATTACTATAACAAAAACGATTGCTCCAACAATCAAGTCAGGTTTATTGGAATTTAGCAGATTCACCATTAGTCCTGCTACAATTACGCCTAAATTTATAACTACATCATTTGAAGTAAAAATCATACTTGCCTTCATATGTGCTTCATCCTTCCCCTTTGCCTTTTGCAAAATATATAAACAAGCCGCATTTGCAATAAGGGCTAAAATGGAAACAATTATCATTGTTGAGAAATCAGGCAATTTTTCAAGCCCTAAAAATCTTCTCAAAACCTCTACAAAGCCAATAGCAGCCAAGATTATTTGAAAATAACCAGCAAGCCTTGCAATCTTTTTCTTAGTTAAAATTGAGCCACCTACCGCAAACAAACTTATTCCGTAAACAAAACTATCGGCCAACATATCCAAACTGTCAGCAACAAGTCCCATTGAATTTGAGATAAACCCGGTTGTCATCTCTATCATAAAAAATGCAAAGTTAATAAAAAGTACAGACATAAGTACTTTTCTCTGCTGCGAATTTTCATCCGATTCTATTTGCTCAACATCTTCAGATAAAATTATTTTTCCGCCGAGATTAAGCTCAAGTATTAATTTTTCTATAACTTCTACTTCACCATTATGGTAAACAGAAAGCATTCTGTTTGGTATGTCAAAATCTAATTTTGCAATGCTTGCAACCCCATCCAACTTCATACGTATTAAATTTTCTTCGGAAGGGCAGTCCATCTTAGAAATCTCAAAAATTGTTTTTAGCATTTTACCCCAACCCTTACTTAATATAAGCTTTTTAAAAATTCATATTTTTATTGAAACTTTAGCATATTTTTCACTCATAAAGTTACTTCCATAGTTTTTATTGTCAACTTAAATTGTGCATATATTTAATTTGCCAATAAATCATCGCAAAAAATATTTGACAAATAACGAAATTTACCTTATCACCCAACGGATGAGCATATACGGTATCACATTTATTTTAATACTTATTTTTATAGAGCTTTTTCACTTAAGCATAGATTTTCAAAATCATACTCATATTAACAGATTAAACCTCGATGAATTGGAAGATATTTATTCAATAGAAGAGCTAAAAAAATCTCTTGAATATCATAATGCTAAATTTTTCCCGTCTACTCTACACTCAATTGTTGACATTGGAATGCTGGCATTATTGTTTTATAGTGGCATAATTCAAAGATTTGATTACTTTCTTTACAATCACTTTAACGATTATCTTCATGCAATCTTTCTATTTACAGGGTTTAGTATATTTAACTACATTGTGGGATTGCCATTTGTAATTTACGATACTTTTTTCATCGAAAAAAGGTTTGGTTTTAATAAAATGACACCATTAATATTCATAAGAGATACTATTTTATCTTCATTAATAGGGTTTATTTTCTCAAACATTGTCTTGTCAGCAATAATATTTTTTATCAAGTCATTTACTAATACATGGGTTTTTGTAGCTTCAATATTTATGGTAGGCTTCATGCTTTTTACAACATATATCTACCCCACCTTAATTGCTCCTCTTTTCAATAAATTTACCCCTCTTGAAAATAAAGAATTAGCAGATAAAATTTTCAATTTGGCAAAAAAAGCAAACTTTCCTCTTAAAAATATTCTTCAAATGGATGCTTCAAAACGCTCTACACACTCAAATGCTTACTTCACCGGACTCGGGAAAAATAAAAGAATAGTACTTTTTGATACCCTTTTGGAAAAACACAGTGAAAGTGAGCTGCTTGCAATCTTAGGACATGAAATAGGGCATTACAAGCTGGGGCATATCAAGAAGATGCTTCTTTTAAGTTGCATTTTTATTGTTTTGGGATTCACCGGGATAAAACTATTAATTGACAACTCTTTTATCTATGAATCATTAGGATTTGCAAAAAGTATCCCTTCAGGAATTTTCGTAATATCAATATTATTTTCACCAATCAGCTTTCTACTCAGCCCCTTTTTGATGAAGATGTCCAGAAAACATGAGTTTGAGGCTGATAGCTTCTCTTACAAATTAACAGAAGACAAATTGTCTCTAAAAGAAGCCCTTATCAAGCTCCATAAAGACAATTTATCATTCCCTTATCCACACAAGCTATATGTAGTATTCAACTATTCACACCCGCCACTAACCGAAAGGATAAAAAACCTACTTTGATGAGGCCTTCTTTTTAGCATACAATACCTGTCTTTTAGATGCAGACAATTCAACTTTTCTAAGTCTAATTGATTTTGGTGTCACCTCAACCATCTCATCTTCAGCAATAAAGTGTAGAGCCTGCTCCAGTGTCAAAGGGGTTACAGGCTTTAAAATAATATTCTCGTCTTTACCACTTGCCCTTAAGTTAGTAAGTTTTTTCTCCTTGCAAGGGTTAACGTCTAAATCACCCATTTTATTGTATTCCCCGATAATCATACCTTCGTAAACATCAACTCCTGGCACAATAAAAAGTCTTCCTCTTGCTTCAAGATGAAAAAGTGCATACGCAACAGCCTTCCCCGCTCTATCAGAAACAAGTGAGCCAGTAAATCTTGAAGGAATATCCCCCTTAAACTCATCATAACCTTTTAAATATGAATTAATTATCCCTGTACCTTTTGTATCGGATAAAAACTCATCACGATAACCTATAAGCCCTCTTGACGGGACATAATACTCCATCCTAACTCTGCCTGTGCCTTTATTAATCATATTTACAAGCTGACCTTTTCTAATGAGAAGCTTCTCAGTAACTATCCCTGAAAATGTATCTTCACAATCCACATAGACATGCTCAATTGGCTCCAAAACTTTTCCATTTTCATTCTTTAAAATAACTTCAGGACGGCCAACACAAAGCTCAAACCCTTCCCTTCTCATTGATTCTATCAAAATAGCAAGCTGAAATTCACCCCTACCCTTTACAATAAAAGAATCCTTATCATCAGCTTCTTCAATTTTTATTGCAACATTTCTAAGGGATTCTTTTATAAGCCTCTCTTTTATCTTGCTTGATTGCACAAGCTTCCCTTCTCTGCCTGATAAAGGGGAAGTATTTATTGTAAATTTCATAGCAACTGTAGGCTCGTCTACCGATATTCTCTTTAGAGGCACCGGGTTTGCAGCCGCGCAGATTGTATCGCCAATTTTAACATCCTCAATTCCGGAAATAACTACAATATCACCAGGCTCAGCAACATCTATATCTTCAAGGTTAAGTCCGTTATATGACTGGATTTTACTAACTCTCAAAGGAACAGTCTGATTCTTTTCATTTATACAAACGAGATTATCATTATTTTTGACCTTTCCATTAAATATTTTACCAATTGCAAGCCTGCCAAGATAATCAGAGTACCCCAAATCCGAAACAAGCATCTGAAAATTATCCATATTATCGTATGCAGGTGCCGGCACAACATTCAAAATCTCATCAAACAAAAGGGTTAAATCTGAGTCTTCATCTTCAAGATTTCTCTTAACAATTCCCTGCTTGCCAATAGCGTAAAGTATTGGGAAATCTATCTGTTCATCGTTTGCATCAAGGTCAAAAAACAGCTCATAAATCTCATCAAGGACTTCCTTTGCCCTCGCGTCTTTTCTGTCAATTTTATTTATTACAACAATTATCTTTAATCCTAATTTAAAGGCTTTTTGCAATACAAATCTCGTTTGAGGCAAAGGCCCTTCAGATGCATCAACCAACAAAACGGCACCATCAGCCATAGATAAAGCCCTTTCAACCTCTCCACCAAAATCAGCGTGTCCCGGGGTATCTATTATATTTATTTTTGTATCTTTCCAAAACACAGAGCAGTTTTTCGCAGCGATTGTAATCCCTCTTTCCCTTTCCAAATCCATACTGTCCATCACTCTGTCCTGAACTTCCTGATTTTCTCTAAAAAGTCCGCTAAATTTAAACATGCTATCAACCAAAGATGTCTTACCATGGTCAACGTGTGCGATAATCGCAATATTCCTTATGTTATTGTTACGAAATTTTTCCTTCATTTTTACCTCGATTTTTTATTGGAAGATGTGTCAATATAACAATTAGTAAAAATAAGCAACAGATTTATTTTTTAATGTTAACCGCTGAGCCCTTCCGATGTATTTATAATTCTGACTGCATTTGTGGAGCCAACCTTCCCTGCGGGGTAACCTATTGTAGCTACAAAAATTTTATTTTCACCAAAACTCTTTTTTGCTCTTAACAAAAATTTATCCAAAAGTTCATCTGAATTTTTTGTATCATCGGTTTTCATAAACGGTGTTACACCCCATAAAATATTCACCCTTCTCAATAGCTTTTCGTCAGTCATAATTGCCAGTATATCGCACTTTGGCCTTGCAGCGGAAACTCTTCTTGCGGTAGTCCCACTTTTTGTAAAAACAGCTATACCGTCGGCACTGATATCCCATGCAAGCCTTGCACTTGCCTCTGCAATTGCCATATCCCTATCATTTTTATTCAAACTTTTGTTAAAACTATATATGGATTCCGCTTCCCTGATAATTTTTGACATAACTTTAACCGCTTCAAATGGAAATTTTCCAATAGTCGTTTCGTCCGACAACATCACCGCATCCGTACCATCAAGAACGGCATTTGCCACATCCGATACCTCAGCCCGAGTAGGCCTAATATTTTCCACCATTGTAAGAAGCATCTGTGTAGCCGTAATTACAGGTTTTGCCGCATTATTAGCCTTTTTTATAAGCATCTTTTGCAAGACAGGGACCTTTTCCATGTCAATTTCAATCCCCATATCCCCCCTTGCTATCATTATCCCATCGGAATGCTCTATTATTTCATCTATATTTTCTATCGCTTCATGCTTTTCTATTTTAGAAAAAACCGGTATATCACCGCCATAAGTTTTGATATACTCCTTTGCTTTAATTACATCAAAGCGGTTTTTAACAAATGACAGTGCAATGAAGTCAAATCCGTTTTCCACCCCAAACTTTATATCTTTAATATCTTTTTCCGTAACGGCAGGAATTTTGATTTTCAAGTTTGGAAAATTAAGCCCTTTTCTTGAAGAAATCACACCGCCGCTTAATACTTCAACCTTAAGTAAATCTTTTGCTTTTTCAATAACTTTTAATTTTATCGTGCCATCAGCAAGATAAATAATGCTATCCTCTTTTAATGAATCAAATATTTCAGGATATTTAATATAGATTCTTTCTCTGTTTCCTGTGTCAGTGCCAACTTTTATTTCAAGGGTATCACCTTTGTGAACATTAAAAGGCCTCTCCACCATCCCAATCCTTAATTTAGGCCCGGCAAGGTCCATTAGTGCAGCAACTGGTGCCGATAGTTTTTGTGAAACCCTCCTGACCCTATCCAGACTGTTTTTATGTTGTTCATAGTCCCCATGAGAAAAGTTAAACCTGAATACATTTACCCCTTCATTTATGAGCTGCTCTATAGCATTATCATTGTCAATTGACGGCCCTATCGTTGCTACGATTTTCGTTTTTTTCATAAAATACACCTCATTTATGCTTCAAATTACAATACATCAAATATTATATCCATACAATACAAATACTGCCCAATAATATGGATTAGGATACTTTAATTTCATGTCTCTTTTTGCAAACCTGATTGATTCAAGCTTAGTATTACCGGAATTGAGATAATTGTAAAAAACTTTCATAAACTCTACCGCAGGCTCACTTGGCACTTCCCAAAGGCTAACCACGACCGATTTGGCACCCGCTTGCTCAAAAGCCCTGGCAAAATTTACAATCCCCTCCCCGTCTATCTCTTTGCCTACCCCTGTCACACACGCTGAAAGAACTACCATATCTGCATTTAGCTTCAAATTTGAAGCTTCACTTAAAGTTAAAAATCCATCTTCACCGTGATTATCTACCTGACTAAGAAGAATAAAAGGCTCTTGAATACCGGCGATATACCCAGGCAAAGATGCATGTGTCGCAAAATGAATATATTTATACTTTTCAAGCTCTGCTTTTTTTACATTTTCCTCTGAAGCATCTAAACCTAATAATATTTGTGGTGTTTTTGGGGTAACATTTAAAATTTTTGCTATTTCCTTTAATTCGGTTTCGGTTTCCGGCAACGGAGGAAAAGTTACCTCTTCCCAGTCAACTTTTTCCACACTTATCTCTTTTGATATTTTCAACCCTCTAAACGCAAATTGAGGTGCATTTTGGTTACTATCTTCAGTATTTTCAGTTTTGGAATATTGATAATCGGATTTACTGAAAACCGGATTTGCCACTGCAAAAAGTAATTCTTTTTGGTCAATTGTATTTTTATTTCCCAAAATTGCCATAACAGTTGCTGATTGCAAATATGAGATACTTAAATTTTCTCCTGCATACACACTTGTATTAAAATCTTCACTTTTATCTTTCACTAATGCATCAAACGGCACAACCCCCAAAATCCCATCAGGAATTATTATTAAACTTTTTGATTGTTCTATACTTAAGGGTTTTAACAAAAGTTGATAAAGTTCATGAGAGAGATTTAAAAATTTATCTTTTTTGTTACTTCTAATATATTCTAATAAATCTGTAACCTTCTCTTCAATATCAACTTTTTTCACAGGCAATGCAATTATTTCGGACAAATTGCTTCTAATGACAAAAACATAAATGTTATTTTCAGTTAATACATACTCAACTAAACATTCATTATCCTTAAGTTTTATATCCTTAGCCATTAAAGGCCTTGGATAATATAATGAAACATACATAGGATATTTTTTGTTCAATTCTTCAACAAATGCTTCAAACTCCCTGCGCAAACTGTCCCTTTTATTCAAATATTCTTCATACCCGTACTTCTTTACTATCTCTTCATATTTTGAGTCTAAGTATCTTAATTGAAATACAAACTCTTTTTCCTTCTCTTTCAAATCGTTAGGCAATACTGATCTTTTTTCTACATCCATATTAGCAACAAGCTTATCCAATAGTGTACGAGCTTTAGAAAGCTCAGCATAATAAAATGCTTTATTTAATGACTCATTATCCATCTTTCCAGAAGATAAATACCTTTCTGAAAAAATAGATACTGCCTCTTTATAAACATTTATCCTTCCACCTCTAAAAAAGTATTCTCTCAGTTTCGTCATATCTCTAATATTCTCAATTAGAGATATTGTATTTTCTATTTCATTCCCGGCAAGCTCTAACTTTCCAAGAAATTTGAATGCAAGTGCTTTTTGAAAGGATCTTGCAACTTTTTCATTAATATTTACAGGTTTAGTATATTTATCCGCAGACTCTATTATGTTAAGTGCTTTCTCAAATTCACCTTGCCTTAGTAGAAATTCTATAACGTATTCATTATATATGTTATTTTTACTAACTATATCACTGACCAAACCAAAAATTTTTTCAGCCTTCTCATATTCTCCCATTCTATAATATGTATCCAACACTTTCCCTAAAATCCTTACTTTATATAAATCTTGACTGCGAGGGTTATACAGCTTGCTATATAGTATAAGAGCTTTGTTGTACTGTTTTGAAAACCTAAAGATATCTGCCATATCTTCATTAGTCGTGCTTAAATCTGGACCTTTTATTTTATTATATTCCTCATAATAAAATTTTATTGCTTTTTCATATTGTCCGGTATTTAAATACAGCTTTATCAAAGGTGAATACAAAAACCTTATTTGAGCAGGCATAACTTTAGATTGAGGTTCTTTACTCAGTTTTATAGCTTCCAATATCGATTTTTCCGCTTTATCATACAAACCAATGAACGTATATAGCTGAGAAAGTAGCTGCAAGCTTGAAACCTGCCCGTAAAAATCATTTTTTTCTTTTGCTTCTTCAAGTTTTTGTAGTGCTGAAGAAATTGCCATACTATATGATTTCATATCAAATGATTTAGTATCAGCATTTTTTTTATTATTTTGCACAACTAACGACTCACCATTTGAATTATATTCTTTTATAACACCTGAAAGTATTATCTTTTTTCCATCACGAATTACTGATAATACTATTTTATCACCTGGAGCTAACTTCCTGAATATAAGTGGGTTTGAAAACATGCTATTGTTTACTTCTTCAATAATATCTCCGGGCTTTAAACCTAAATCATACGCCGGACTATTTTTAACAACCCCTTTTACTTGAAAGTAATCTTGAGCGTTTTTTTGCAACAATAACCCAAAAGAGGTATTCTTTGCCGACAAAGTTGAAGCATTCAAAATAACTAAAAAAAACACTACACCGAGAGCTACTTTTTTCATATTGCCCTCCAAAAACAGCTGTATTTTTACAATTATATAACATTTTAGCCAGGTTTGCCATTAGTTACTCGCAACATTATAGGGAATTTATTTATGTTCTTCATTTAAGAAGAATACTTTAAAAAACTTAATCTTGCGCCTTTTAAATAATTATTTATAATAAGGAAATGATGGGTGCTAATGCTATAGTATATAGAATTTTTGTAAATATAATAGGTATAGGGCTTTCAGGTATACTATTCAAACATGTTATTGTTTCCTCTTTTCTCGCCCTTGTATTAAGTGGAATAGTGTTATCTGTTTTGAATCTGTTTTTAAAACCGATATTATTTTTGGCAACTCTACCCCTTCAAATTTTAAGTTTCGGTATTTTTTATCTCATAACAAACGCGATTATTTTAAAGCTGACTTCGGCATTTATTGATGGTTTTTATATCGATGGTTTTTGGGCAGCAATCGGAGCAAGTATTCTGATTGGTTTAGTAAATATAATATTTGACCTTCTTGCCACTAATGACGAATTGAGATATTACAGATGGAAATAAAAACTATTCAAGATGACCTTGAGCGGTTTGAAAATCTCATAAAAATGATAAATTTTGAATATCAGCAGTATTTTGCAGGCACAAAAAGGAATCCCCCTGTCGTTTATGAAAGGGAAGTTAACAAACTAATTCATAAATACAATCTTCATCAGATAAAAAATAGCACATTAAGGTTTAGGTTTAATAATCTCGTAGCAAGATTCATAACTTTTAGAGAAAAATGGAACAAAAAAATGTTAGAAATGGAAGGGGTAAAAAAACCAAAGCCCATATTCTTTGAAACAGAAAAAATACTTGAAAATAATAAAACAAACGGCTATGAAAGTGAGCTTGATAAACTGCCTCCCGGATTTAACAGAGAAAAGATTAAAAATGTTATCGAACAAAAACTTGACGAACTAAAAAATAAAGGGATAAGTAACGTCAGGATTGAAATAGAAATAATTGATGGAAAACCAAAATTGAGGATGAAAAAACAATGACAGAAAAAAATGAGAAATATTTCAAAATTCAATTTATAGATGCCAAAAAAGAGATACTTACCTTTTATGCAAAATCTGTTAACCCTTCTTCGTATATAGGGCTTATTGAAGTATCAAATATACTGTTTATGGACTCTGAAATACTTATTAATCCTGAAGATGAAAAAGTACGTAAAGAATTTAAGGGGGTTAAAAGGACATTCCTGCCTCTAAGTGCAATAGTAAGAATTGATGAAGTTGAAGAGTCAAAAACAAAGGTTTTAAAACTTTTACCTGATAACGATTAGCTTTAAAATGAAAATACTTCGCAAGTATATTCTTAGAGAAATTTTACCTCTTTTTGTAATATCAAATCTATTTATAATATTTATCCTTCTTTTTGATAAACTTATCGACCTTGCAAGCCTTTTTTTCGCAAAAGGGGTAGCAGGTACATTAATAATTAAAACAATCTTATTTTATATCCCTTCGTTTTTGGTAATATCGATACCAATCTCCACATTAATATCAGTCATGACCGCCTTCAGCCGGTTTTCATCCGACTCAGAGCTGATAGTAATGAAAGCATCCGGCGTGCCTGCAAGCTGGTTTTTAAGAATTACATCCTCTATCGGCTTTATCTTTTTTATAATGGCAGCTATTGTTTCTTTGTGGCTAATGCCCCTTGGAAATAAACTTTCCATTGAAAATCTTAAAAGCATAGCAAGCAGTATTTCAATATCAGATATAAATGAAAATGAACTTTATGAAGAGATTCCGGGGGTTATACTGCTTGTTGAAAAGAAAAAGGATAAGTTTGACTTTGAAAATATCGTAATTATCCAAAAAAATGAAAATTTGGTAATAACTGCCAAATCGGGTGAAATTTTTTCTACCAAAGATGGGGCTATTTCATTTAATCTAAATACAGGGGAAATCAACAAAAAGGATAATGAAAAAATATCTAAAATCAAATTTGAGCAATTTTCTCTTAATTTTGATTTAAATTTAAATGACGTGGTTAAAATAAAAGATGAAAGGGTAATGCCCCTTGACTTGCTTATTAAAAATCAAAACAAAGGGTACATTTACAAATTTGAACTCTCAAAAAGAATAGCTCTCCCCTTTTCCTGTATAATCATGGCTGTGTTTGGAATGTTATTAGGCTCATTTTTCACAAGAGGTGGAAGGACTTTGAACCTTTTTGCTGCAATAGCAGTGGTATTCTCATACAACACAATCTTAGTATTTTCAGAAAACATGGCAAAAATTGGGCTGCCTTATATTTCAGCATGGTATGCCAATATTATCTTTACTATTATTTGTTTATTCTTTTATAAAAGGTTTAGGGTATGAATCCGTTTTACAAATACGTATTTAAAAAATTTTTATACAATTTATTGGTTGTCCTTGCTTTCGTCCTGTTGCTTTATACATTTTTTAATGTTATTCAGCATACAAAATATATAGAAAGATATAATGTAAACATATTTCAGATTATATATTTTGACCTTCTCAAAATCCCATATTCTACTTACCAGATAATGCCGATAGCTGTTATAATATCAACAGTGCTTACATTTGTACTGCTTGTAAAAAGTAACGAAATGACAGGATTTGTAAGTATAGGAGGAAGGACTGGAAACCTTTCAACAATGGTTGTCTTGCTCGGACTAATTTTAAGCATCGCGACATTTTTTATAGGTGAAATAGTATCGCCTAAAATTGAGTTATTTAGACAAAAATATAAAACAGAAGAATTTGAAAAAAGAAGGTTTGTTGACTACTCAAAATTTGAAAATATATGGATAAAAGATAATAATAAGATTACCTATATAAAACTGCTTGACGCAGTTAACAACAGCTTTATACAAATGAGAGAATATTATCTGAACGACTTTAAAATCACAAAGATTGTGGAAATCTCTTCCGGAAAAAAATCAGGTAAAAAATGGCACTTATCTGATATTAAGGAATATGATCTTACGGATGTACCAAAAAAAGTAAACAGTAACGCTTCGAAGATTGAGGAAAATACACTTTTAAGCGAACTTTCTCAGTTTGATATAGATAATCCGAAGTTATTAAGTTTCAGTGAAATATCAAAGTATATATCTGTGTATAAATCAAAAGGGTTGAGCACGACGCAATATGAAATTATTTTATATAACAAGCTAGCACACCCCTTAAGTATAATGGTTATTATTCTTACAATTTTGCCAGTATGCATGTCTTTTTCACGACAGTATTCATATATAAAAATTGTTTCCAAATCCTTGTCTCTCGGCGGATTTTATTGGATTTTAAGTGCCTCACTCATATCTATAAGCAAAGCAGGTACGCTTAGCCCGCTAATAGCTAACTTTTTACCTATCATACTTTTTGCTGTTATCGGTTTTACTTTAATCTTTTTAAAAGAGCGTGGTTTTTAGTTATCCTGAAATTATTTTGATTTGACTTTACGCACTATTTTGTTTATCTTAATCCTAAAATTTATCGGAGGTAAATTTATGTATAAAGTTGCAGTTTTGCCTGGAGATGGAATAGGCCCTGAAGTAATGAATATTGCAATAAAAGTATTGGAAAAAATTGCTCAAAAATATTCTTTTAAGTTTAATTTTGAATTTGCAGATGTGGGAGGGATTGCGATAGATAATCATGGCACCCCTCTTCCTGAAAACACAATAAAAGTTTGTGAAAATGCAGATGCTATACTTTTTGGCTCAGTAGGTGGCCCTAAGTGGGAAAGCTTACCCCCTGAAAAGCAGCCGGAAAGAGGAGCACTGCTCCCACTGAGAAAACATTTCAATCTTTTTGCCAACATCAGACCTGTCAAAGTATTTGATGCACTCAGGGAAGCATGTTCGTTAAAAGATAAATTTTTCCCAAATGGACTTGATATTGTAATACTTAGAGAGTTGACAGGAGGGATATATTTTGGCCAACCCAAAGCCATCAACCCTGAAAAAACAGAAGCCATTGATACAATGAGATACAGTAGGGGTGAAATAGAAAGGATTGGCAGACTTGCTTTTCAAGCTGCAAGGCTTAGAAAAAGCAAGGTAACAAGTGTAGACAAAGCAAACGTGCTTATGACAAGCGTATTATGGCGAGAGGTAATCACTGAGCTTGGTAAAAAAGAATTCCCTGATGTTGAGTTAAATCATATGTATGTTGACAATGCGGCAATGCAACTTGTGAGAAATCCGGGGCAATTTGATGTAATTGTTACTGAAAATATGTTTGGAGATATACTTAGTGACGAAGCGGCAATGCTCACGGGCTCACTTGGGATGCTCCCTTCAGCCTCTTTAAATGAAAACGGATTCGGGCTTTATGAGCCGATTGGTGGGACAGCCCCTGATATTGCAGGGCAAAATATTGCCAACCCTACCGCACAAGTCCTTTCGGCAGCGCTGATGTTAAGGTATTCCTTTAAAATGGAAGAAGCTGCAGCTGACATTGAAAATGCAGTAGCTAAAACTCTTGAAGCAGGATTTAGGACAGGGGACATTTACTTTGGAGACGAAGGTACTCAAAAAGTCAATACGACTGACTTTGGAAACAAAATAATTTCCTTTATATAAGCGGGGTTATTCCCCGCTTTTTAGTGTAAATATTTCGGTCTTATTTTCAATTAAATCGATTATCGCATATGTGCTGCTTTCGGTCACATAACCGGCAAGGCTCCCGGGATTTATTATGGTTTGCCCCCCTTTTATCTTAACTAACGGTTTATGGGTATGTCCAAACAACACATAATCTATGCTTTCATCAATAAATTCCACAATGTCCCCTTCGTGAAATATAATAATTTTTTTATTATTAATAGTTTTGAGTATAGGAGGTTTTGAAAATCTCCAGTTTGAAAGTTTTTGGATGCCCAAAATCTCACCATCATTATTTCCGAAAACACCAAAATATTCGCAATCAAGTTTGTTCAAAATATTCACGGCAAAAGGTGAGCAAACATCTCCGCAATGTATAACAAGGTCAACTTTTTGTTTACCATTAAAAATATCAATTATCTTGTTTAAATGTTCCAAGTTATCGTGCGAGTCGGAAATTACACCTATTCTCATATTGCCCTCCAAACATATCCTTATTTTTACTTGTAATTATACAATCATTTATGTATAAAGTCCAAAATTAATAAAATACGAGGTTAAAAATGGATTCACATCGTTTCGACAAGCTCAATAAAATCAAATCTATGGGTTTAAACCCTTATGTAAGCTGTTTTAAGGTAAGTGATGACAATATTAATATTGTAGATAAATTTAAAGACGAAAATCCCGATAAGCTGTTAGAGGAAAAAAATATTGTAACCGTAGCGGGAAGAGTCGTAGCGATGAGAAGCTTTGGAAAGGCTTCATTTTTAACTTTGAGGGACAGGACAGGGTCAATTCAGGTTTATGTTAAAAAAGGTGAAATAAGTGACGAAGATTTTGAAGTTTTTCAAAGTACAGACGTTGGCGACTTTGCAGGTGCTACAGGGTTTGTATTTAAAACAAAAACCGGTGAAATAACCGTATTTTGCAGCAAATTTAGTCTCCTTACCAAAACGTTAAGAGATTTGCCCGAAAAATTCCATGGCTTAAAAGATATCGAAAAAAGACAAAGACAAAGATATCTTGATTTGATAATGAACCAGGAAACCAGAGATGTCTTTAGGGTAAGAAGTAAAATCATACAGGAGATTAGAAACTTTTTCTCAGAGCTTGATTTTCTTGAAGTAGAAACCCCTATGATGCACCCAGTTGCAGGGGGTGCCACCGCCAAGCCTTTTATCACGCATCACAACGCGCTTGATATGACTCTCTATTTGCGAATCGCCCCGGAGCTTTATTTGAAAAGGCTTGTAGTTGGAGGATTTGAAAGAGTTTTTGAGATAAATAGGAATTTTAGAAACGAAGGTATATCAACAAGACATAATCCTGAATTTACGATGATAGAGTGGTACATGGCCTATGCCAACTACCACGATTTGATGGATATGACCGAAAGGTTGATTACAGGGCTTGCAAACAAAATACTTAATACAGATAAAATTACCTTTGCCGGTAACGAAATTGACCTCAAATCCCCTTGGCCAAGATTAACCCTTGAAGATGCTATTGAAAAATATACGGATATCAAACGCAGCGACATAGATACTTTTGATAAAGCTAAAGCTGTGGCAAAATCAAAAGGGATTAAAGTAGAAGATGGCTGGGGGAGAGGTAAAATTGTACTTGAGATATTTGAGGCGTTTGTAGAAGACAAGCTTATCAACCCTACATTCATAATAGACTATCCAAAAGAGGTTTCCCCGCTTGCCAAGTCTAACTTTGAAAACCCCGAAGTAACGGAAAGATTTGAGCTCTTTATCGCCGGTTTTGAAATTGCAAACGGTTTTAACGAGCTTAACGACCCAATTGATCAATTTGAACGTTTTGAAAAGCAGGTAGAAGCAAAAAACAGAGGGGATGAAGAAGCAAGCATGATGGATAAAGATTATGTAAGGGCACTTGAATACGGACTTCCGCCTACTGCGGGCGAAGGCCTTGGAGTGGACAGACTGGTTATGCTTCTGACTGACAAACAGTCTATAAGAGAAGTTATACTATTTCCACACCTAAGACCCGAAGATTTGGATGAGTAGCGTAAAGCGTTATTATAAAATTATTGATAATGAACTTAATGAATTAATTCTTAATATTTTAGGGGATACCATTATCCCCTATTCAAACAGCAAAATCAGGCATGCTATAGTGCTTTTAGAAGATGGTAGTGTGTCCGAAGATGAGATTACCTTGCTCATAAGAGAAAATTTGGTAATTATTTTAAAAGACGAAATTAATGCACTGCCTGAAAATAATCTTAAGTATCTTACCCTTTGCAAAAATTTTATTGCAAACAATCAGCAGCAATTTAAGCATATCATATACTTTTTATCTGATTTGTATCAAAGTCACGCTACAAAGTTAACTGAAATTGAGGAGCAAGTGTTTCACCTTGCACTTTCTTCAACCGATATGCTTGAATCTCACGAAATACTCTCGGAAAAACTTGCCAAAGACGGGCTAACTGGGCTTTATAACCACACGGCATTTCAAGATAGGCTAAAAATACTTTTTGATAATTACAAAAATAATAGAGAGATATTCAGTATAGCCATATTAGACCTTGATTTTTTCAAAAAGGTTAATGACACATTTGGTCATTTAAAGGGGGATGAGGTTTTAAAAAGTTTCGCTTCAGTAATTAATGATTCAGTAAGAGTAAACGATTTCCCTGCCAGATACGGTGGCGAGGAATTTGCCATTATTTTCCCTAAAATAAATAAATATCAGGCTGAAAAAATACTTGAAAGATTAAGAACAAACTTCAAAGAAGTTGAATTTTTATCGGGAGAAGAAAAATTTTTCGTAACCTTTAGTGCTGGTGTTGCTGAAATTAATGACAATATTACAAGCACTACCGAATTAATCAAACTGGCCGATAAGGCAATGTACGCAAGCAAAACAAGCGGCAGAAATAAGACTACTTTAGCCTAACTCTTTTAAAACAGACAATCCTTTAATCTTTTTTGAAGTCACTGACTCAATATAATTAAGTAAAAACTCCAAAGTTAATATTTCATTTTCTTTTGAGATGGCAAGCTCTTTAAACTCCTGGGTATAAACTTTCTGTAGTATCTTTGTGCACTCCTTACTCAGATGCAGCCCGTAATCTTCACATTTTCTGCATGAAAATATACCGTTTTGAAGGACAACTTCGCTCAAATTCTCACCGCATTTTTCACAAAAGTCATAGCTTTTTGCGATACCCTGTTTTTTTAAAATAAAATTTATTATGTATATAGTCCACCTGCTCATATTTCTTTCATTCAAGGAATAAATATATTTAAACAGAGCCTCATCCTGCTCTTCATCGTGATAAAGAATGTCGATAATATTGAAGACTATATTCAGTCTGATAAATATTTCAGGATTCTCAATAAAGTGTGACTTAGATGTGTCATATTTAATGCCATAACATTTGTTCAAATCGGATTCATCTTTTTTCTGAAAGTCTATTTCACCTGGCAAAAACTTATTAAGCCCTTTTTTCTTCGTAAAAGCCTTATTTATAAATAGCTTGACCTTTCCGTAATCTTTAAGAAAAGAAAATGCTATAGCTGAGGAGTCAGAATACTTGATTATTTTATAAATGATACCTTCTGATACTACTCTTCTCAAATCAAAGCCTTAAATTTTCGATTATATCAGCCCCTGAATTTTGAGATATTCATCCCTATTCATCCAATCCTCTTTAACCTTGACAAATAGCTCAAGATATACCTTAACACCAAAAAACGCCTCAAGCTTTTCCCTTGAATACTTGCCTATTTTTTTTAGCATTTCTCCACGTTTGCCTATTATTATCCCTTTTTGAGAAGACCTGTTTACAATAATTGAGGCGGCAATATAAAGAAGCTCTTCGTTTCTGTCTTCGACCTCTTCACATTCAACAACCACATTGTAGGGGACTTCATCTTTTAGGAGATTAAAAACACTCTCTCGTATAAACTCTGAAATAAGAAATTTTTCAGGTATGGTGGTTATCTCTTCACTTTCATAAAGCTTTATACCTTCGGGTAAATGCTCAACTGTCAATTCAAGAAGTTTGTCTACATTTGTGCTTTCCAATGCAGAAATCGGCAACACAAATTTAAAAGTCCCATCAGCAAAAACCTTATTTGCCACATTAACAACATCTTTTTTATCGTGGGCATCTACCTTATTTATCAATAAAAACTTGGTTGCATCCACTTTATTGAGTATTTCAGTAATAAATTTATACTCTTTTCCAAAAATCTCATCCGGAGTGACCATAAAATACACCAAGTCAACCATAGAAAGACCGTCAATCGCCTGCTTTACCATGAGCTGATTAATCTTATCTTTTGCATTATGAATACCTGGCGTATCTAGAAAAACAATCTGATAATCTTCTCCGGTCTTTATCCCTTTTATCGAATTTCTTGTCGTATTGGGCTTGCTTGAAATAATTGACAAATCTTCACCCAATATTTTATTAAGAAGCGTTGATTTACCAACATTAGGTCTACCAATTATAGCAACTGTGCCAAACTTAAACATTTTTTTGCTCTTCAGGTACATTATTCTTTATGACCTTCACAATCACTTTTTTTATCCTTCTGCCTTCCCTCTCTTTAACGAGAAGCTCAAGATTACCAATGCTAAAAACTTCTCCAATTTCAGGGATTCGACCGCTGAGGTCAAATATAAGACCGCCCAAAGTTTCATAATCCAAATCATCTTCCATTTTTATACCAAAAAATTTATTAAAATCATCAATGTCAATTTTTGGGTCAACTTCATATGTATTTTCGTCCACCTGGATTATTTCATCCTTCTCATCCTTATCATACTCATCCCTTATTTCACCAACTATTTCTTCCAATATATCTTCCAAAGTCACGATACCGTCAACACCGCCATATTCATCCACAACTATTGCAAAGTGCATCCTATGCAGTTGAAACTCTCTTAACAGGTCGTCAATTCTTTTTGTAGAGGGGACAAAGTAGGGTTTTCTCAATATAGTCTTAATATCAAGCTTTTTAATATCCTCATTCACATATTTAAGCAAATCTTTTACATAAAGTATACCAAGTATATTATCCATTTTCCCTTCATAAACAGGTATTCTCGAATATTCAGTCTTAGCCAAAATGTTTAATATCTCATTTATATCAGTCCCATATTTGATTGCAACCAAATCAGTCCTTGGAACCATAACCTCTTTTGCTAAAGTATCGCTTATCTCAAAAATATTATGAAGCATCTCCTTTTTCTGATTTTCCAGTACCCCTTCTTTTTCACCAACGGAAATTAAAAATTCTATCTCATCCTCGGTAATTTTAGGTCCAAGGTGCTCTACATTACCGCCACTGAGCCTAATAATCATCTTCACGAGTTTATTTAAAGCAAATGATATCGGGTAAAATAAAAAGTAAAATATCTTGAGTATTTTTATAATAACAAGTGCCAAGGACTCAGCATTGTGTTTTGCAAATGTTTTAGGAGCAATTTCACCAAAAATAAGCACCAAAAATGTCATTATACCGGTGGCAATGGCAATGGCATTGCTGCCAAAAAGTTTATTGGATACTTCCGCAGCCACAACAGAGCCTAAGATATTTACAATATTATTTCCAATTAGTATGGTATTGAGCACTTTGTTTGGGTGCATAAGCCAAAGTTCCAAATCTTTCGCTTTTTCCCCTTTTTCCTGAAGCAAGTGCTTGACCTTTAACTCACTTAAAGAAGTAAGTGCAGTCTCCGAAGAAGAAAAAAATCCTGAAAAAACGATACATACTCCGATGGTAATCAGCTCACCTAACAGACTATCCAACTCTTCACCTCACGAGAATATTTTATATAATATAAAAGTTGTAAACGCACCCAAAGCCCCTCCGAAAATAACCTCACCTACAGTGTGTATTTTCATCTGAACTCTTGAAATACTTATCAACAAACTTAAAAGTAAAACCAATATGCTTAACACAAAATTTTTAGATATAAAAATAACCGAAACAAGTACGGAAAAAGATACGGCTGCATGACCTGACGGCATCCCCCCGTGCAATGGCTCACCTTTATTGAAATAACTTTTAATTAACACCACAAGGAAAACAACAATCGCAATGGAAACAATAGCCACATGCTCCGAAAAATCGGGCGTATCCTTTAATAACAGGTGTGTGTTATCTTTTAATCTTTTAAATACCGTAAAATAGCCAATATAGACCGCCCCAAATGCTGCCATCAGCACGGCACCTGCCGCAATATCCTTAATCCTCTTTGCCTCTTCACACCTTTCCTTAAAAATAGCATCTGTAATCTTTTCGATAGCAGTATTAAAAAGCTCAAATGAAATAACTAAAGTTATTGTGATGGCTAATATAATATACTCAAGAGGGGTAATATTCAAAAACAGTGCAATAATTAAAACAGCAATAGAAATCAGAATATGTATTTTTAAATTTCTTTCGCTTTTAACGGCATATAATATGCCTTCAATAGCAACACTTATACTTTTCGACCAACTATCCGATTTCATGTTATCTTTTTATACAAAATTCGTGAAAAATCATATTATGAAAATAACACATTATTAAACTAAAATCCATAATATTTGCACGCACTATGGAATAAATCCATCATCCACCAAAGACTTTAAAATATTTTCCTGCAAATCAAACATCACCTCTTCCTGCTTTTCATCCATATGGTCGTACCCCAAAAGATGTAAAAAACCGTGAATTATCAAAAATGCAGCCTCTCGTTTTGCATCTATTTCATTCTCATTGGCTTGCTTTTTTAATGTATCTATTGAAATTACTATATCCCCCAATAATGAGCCATCCTCAATGTCTTCAATCTTCTCAAATTGAGGAAACGATAACACATCGGTAGGCTTATCAATGTCGCGATAATCCCTGTTAATAGCTTGAATCTCACTGTCATTTGTAACTAAAACGGAGACTTTTAGGTTTTTATCTATCTGTAATTTCTCAAGCACCCTTTCGGATATTTTTTTTATAAAACCTTCCGAAAAATCCGATTCAACTTCGTCAGTCAAATAAATTTCAATTCCCATTTTTTTTAGCCTCATACTCTTCGTAAGCATTAATTATCCTTTGCACCAACGGATGCCTTATAACGTCACTTTTGGTAAAATCAACAAATCTCAGCCCATCTACGTCCTTTAAAATATCTCTGACCACTATCAGCCCCGATTTTTTATCCGAAGGCAAATCTACCTGCGTAATATCGCCGGTAATAACGGCTTTTGAATTAAAACCAAGCCTCGTCAAAAACATTTTCATCTGTTCCACGGTCGTATTTTGAGCTTCATCAAGAATAATAAAAGCATCGTTAAGTGTCCTGCCCCTCATAAATGCAAGTGGTGCGAGCTCTATTACCCCTTTTTCAATAAGGCCGCCAACCTTCTCAAAATCCATCATGTTGTAAAGGGCATCATACAAAGGTCTCAAATAAGGGTTAATCTTGTCGGCAATATCTCCCGGCAAAAAGCCAAGCCTTTCACCTGCTTCAACCGCAGGCCTTGTAAGGATAATCCTGCTCACTTTTTTATTTAAAAACATGTTAACCGCCATTGCCACAGCGAGATAAGTCTTGCCCGTGCCGGCAGGCCCAATTCCAAACACCACGTCATAATCTTTTATAAATTGCACATAAGTCTTTTGACGAGGTGTTTTGGGCACTACACTCTTAACTCGTCCGGAAACCTTTACAATATCGGTCAATACCTCTGAAATATGCGTTTTTGTATCTTCTATTACCATTCTTACCGCACTTTCAAGATCAGACATGGAAAGATTTGACTTTAATACAATTTCCCTAAGATTGTTAAAAAGGGCAAGCCCTTTATCAACCTGTCCCTTATCACCGCTAAGGCTAAACTCATTACCACGTACCGCAACAGATATATCCAAACTCTTTTGAATATACTTAAGATATTTGTCTTTATGTCCAAGTATTGCCGGTACAAGAGGCTCCTCTATCACAAACACTTTGGTAGTCTGCATATTATACTAACTCTCCTTAAATAACTCTTTTGCCTTATTTATTTCATCTTCTTTTGAAATTATTTCACCGTCTATCTTCATATCGAGCAACTTCTGTAACACTTCCGAAAACTTTCTTGATGGTTTGTATCCCATCCTAATCAAATCATCGCCATTTATATTCAATTGAATATTTTTGTAAATATTAAAATAGTTCTTTACAATATGTTCATAGTTAGCCCCAAGAATTGCACCAACATACATAATTCCCTCATCCGTAAGCTCTCCAAACAATCTGCATATCTCTGAAGGTTTGATATGATCCTTTCTTTTAATTTTTATACTTATATTATCAGCTTTCAAAGCATTTGCGATATAAAGTCTTTTTTCGTGGTGATTAAGATCGAACCTTTTGGCAAGCTCTTTCAAATCTTTATATTTTAAATCGCTAAACAATACGTAAAACCTGCCTAAATAAGCGTTAATATTTTTTCCAACTTGGAAATTATACCAACTGTAAATTTTTTCAAGATTTTCAAACAATTCATACTTATTTTCATTCATCGCAATATTTTTATGTAAAAATTGTAATATATCATACTCTTTCATCATCTCAACGGCATCAAGATAATTATCTTCACTGAGAATATACTTTAGCTCCACAAAAAGTCTTTGCCCGTATATTTTATCAAAAAGCCCCATATTAACCGCATGCTTTAGTAATTTTTTCGTATGAGGGCCAATTTCAAAACCGAACCTTACGGCAAAACGTATCGCCCTAAAACCTCTTGAAGGGTCATCAACAAAGCTAAGATTGTGCAATACTCTGATTTTCTTATCTTTAATGTCTCTTCTCCCTCCAAAAAAATCCAGAAGTAGTCCAAATTCCGATTTATTGAGCTTTACTGCCATGGCATTAATAGTAAAATCTCTACGGTAAAGGTCATTTTTTATTGATGAAGACTCTACCTCAGGGGCAGCCGCAGGGAAGGTATAATATTCAGTCCTTGATGTTGCAAAATCTATTCTTAGATCATCTTTAAAAATCACCTGCGCCGTATCAAACTTTTTGTGAATAGCAATTTTTGCACCCTTTAAATCTGCATATTTCTTAGCAAACTTTGAAGCACTACCTTCAACTACTATATCTATGTCAAAATTTTCATTTTTCATCAGAAGATCTCTTACAAATCCTCCCACCACATATATATTAATACCGTCCTGTTCAGCCAAATCTCCCAACTCTTCCAGAAGATTGTAATACTGCTCAGGAAGTCTGTCTTTTAATATATTTCGCACATTAACTTTCTTACTCAGCATCAGGCTATCTGCCCTGCTTTTCAAGTATCTCGGGATTCTGCTTGTTTCCTCTTTCATGAGCCTTAAAAGGTCGGTACGCGTTATGACACCTATAAGCTTACCTTTGTCTACCACCGGAATCAATTTTTGATTTTTCTGAAGCATGACTTCTTCAACAAGGCTCAAGCTGTCATCTAAACCAACAGTTTCAAACTCAATCTGCATAATATTGTTGACCGGCTCATCTTTCAGCCCGTGCTTTATCCCTTGTAATATATCTTTCCTTGAAATAAGACCTACCGCCTTATTGTCTTTTACAACAGGCATCATGTTTAGATTATATTTCATAAAAAGATCTAAGGCATCATTGAAAGTCTGATCGTATGAAACATATTTAACGGGTGAAGTCATTATATGCTTTGCAAGTTTTTGAGGCTTAATAATATCCTTGATAAGAATTTTTAATTTTTCATAAGCCTCGTTTAAAGTCAGATCTTTAATGATTGCACTTGAAGCACTCGGATGCCCGCCACCGCCAAAACTCATTGCCACTTCAGATGTATCTATATAATCAAGTCTGCTTCTGCCAACCAATAACGTCCTATCTCCAAGCCTGACAAGCATGAAAAAGACATCAAGATTTTCCATATCCATAATTTTATTTGCCAAGATAGAAACTTCGGGGACATACTCTTCAAATGAAGCAAAAGAGACGCCGATGGCAATACCGTTTAAAATAAAGAGATTCATATTTATAATGAGCTCATTTAAAATTATAAGCTGCTCTTTACTAAGCTCCCTTTTGATATATTGTCTGACCTTGGAAATATCCCCACCCTCTGACAGTAAAAAATGGACAGCCAAAACATCATCAGGGGTAGTGGTGTTAAAGCTTAAAAAACCCGTATCTTCATAAATACCAAGTAACAAAAGGGTCAGTTCCTCTTTGGTAAGCTTTATGTTAGATTTGCTTATCTCATTTACAAGTATGGAAGTAGTGGCTCCTATATCCCTTAAAACCAAAAGATTATTTTCTATATCACACTCATTGCCACTGTGATGATCGTAAATATATACTTTTTCAGCCAAATTAATTAACTTTTCAAGATAACCAAGCCTGCTTTTAAACTTACAATCGGTAATAACCAAAAGCTCAATTTTATCATCAAATTTTTCAGTATCACTTTCCGTTAAAATTTCAAACGATTTTTCAAGCCCTGACTCACTCAAAAATTCAATTACAGTGGAGTCTACGTTGTGCCCGAGAAAAATCTTATCGCAACTGTATAGTTTATAAGCTGAATAACTACTTGCTATCGCGTCAAAATCAGGATTGTGGTGAGTAAGGACTATTTTCAACTTTTGCCTCTGTTTTTAAATCGAGGGTGAAACTGCGTCAATATCTCTCTCGTCTTGTTATCTGTAATATGTGTATATATTTCTGTTGTAGAAATATTTGAATGCCCCAACAATATCTGAATCGTCCTCAAATCCGCTCCATTTGTCAAAAGATGTGTGGCAAAAGAATGCCTAATAGTATGCGGAGAAACCTTTTTTCTGATTCCGGCTCTTTCGCAAGCATCCCTTATTATATTAAAACACATTACTCTCGATAACTTATTACCATTTTTGCTCAAAAAAAGGTATCCCGTATCCCTGCCTTTAACAAAATATGTATGCCTTATATTATAGTAGGAAGGTAAAATTTCAACAAGTTTATTATAAAGTGGCACAATTCTTTGTTTATTCCCCTTACCTATAACTCTGACAAACCCTCTTTTTGAGTCAACGTCACTTATTTTTATGTTTAAAATCTCACTCACTCTGCACCCTGTAGAATACAAAAACTCTATCAATATCTTATTTCTGTATTCCAACGGGTCGCTTGTATTAAAAATAGAAAGGATTTTATCAACTTCCTCAAAATTTAAAAACTTCGGTAATTTATCCCACCCCTTTGGTTTACTGATAAAAGATATGGGATTTTTTTCAATTAATCTTTCTTTTATTAAAAAGTCAAAATAAGCCGAAAGCCCGGATAGACGCCTTAAAATCGTTTCTATGGAATAGCCATCACTCTTTAATTTATTCATATAATTGACTATATCCGTACTTTTAATTTGTATGCTTTTGTTGCCAAAATACTCAAAAAAATGATTTATATCATTTAGATATGCCATTACCGTATTGTCAGCAAGCCCCAATTCATGGGAAAGGTAAAGTTTGAAATCGTCTATTTTGTTATTCATACACTATATACTTTTTCACTGCTATATTTTAACATTTAATATTCTAAAATCAACATACTTTACATATCTGATAAAAAAATATAATAAAACAATAGATTTCATGGTAAAAACTCTATATAATTAAAGGTTATATGATTTTGTAACAAAGATAAATTGGAGAAAAA